>JBHWOV010000036.1:0-7135 GCA_043424535.1 Aerococcaceae bacterium | reverse complement strand
GTAGTGAAGAAGCATATATCCAAATGATGTTAGATCATCCTGATTTATTGGCTATGGGTTATCTTATCGGTTTGCTTATTATCATTGTTACTTTAGTGATTTTACGTGGCAATGAATTGAAACATGATTTATTTGAAAAGAATAGCAAGATGACAGGCAAGAATTTTTTTAAATTATTATTCATCTATATGTTTGCACAAGTGATTTTAGGAATTACAGCACCTGTTGTTGAAGGAGTTTTAAACTTATTTAATCTAACAGCAGTGAAGCCGATAAACCCAAATCAAGTTCAAATAACAACGATACCTATTTTACTTGCACTTTATGGGAATATATTAGCACCTGTATTTGAAGAAATTGTCTTCAGAGGTTCTGGCAAAAATTTTGTCAGGTCTCATGGAAAAGTTTTCACCATGATCTTATCTGGTGTATTGTTCGCGATGATTCATTATGATTTAACGATGTTATTGCCGACATTTTTCGCCGGCATAGTAGCTTGTTATATTGCTTTTGAATATTCGCTATTCTGGGCAATTGTTATGCACTTATTTAATAATTTTATTTATGGAACTATTATTGATAATTTACATTTGAATCTTGATCCTGTACAAGCGAGTCAAGCAGAGTGGTGGGCTTTAATGATAATTGCAGCTATTACAGCAGTTATTCTGCTAATAAACCGTAAAAAGATTGCTTCATACATAAAAATAAATCAATCATCAAGAGCAGTATATAAAGAAGCATTTACAGCTCCGATGTTTATTGTAACAGTGATTTATTCATTGATCATGATTGGTTGGCAAGGTATCTTTCGTCAATAGTTTCATCTAAAAAATTAAGACTGACTAATATAATAAATAGGGTTGATGAAGATTATTTCTACATCAACCCTATTTTTAGTTTACATGACATATTGAGTCTATTTTCACTTAACGGAATATGATGATTCTATTGAAACGACCACTAATAATTTTGTGCAAACTTTTTGCTGATATTTTGAATCCAATTGACCATTTGTCCAATGATTAATGCAGAGAAGATAGTCCCTTCGCGGACGCCAATAAATTGTTTAAAGACTAACCAGGATAAAATGACAGCGAACAAAACAATCGAGATATCCATGATTACTTTAACGCGACTAAAAGGTTGATTGATGGTCTCACTAATAGCTTTCACCAATCCTTCTGCTGGATTATAAACTTTATCAGCTTTTAATTGAAGGGTAGTTGCAGTCGCAATAATCAAGCATCCAATGATTAATATAAACCATGACCAACCATAAGATAAATGAGAAAATTCTGGTAAAAATAGTCCCCATAAATCAATGAGTCCGCCTAATAAAATACTCATGCCAATTTGGAGATATTGTTTCTTAGGAAAAGCATCTTTCAGTAATAATGCTTGAATAAATACAAATAAGATATTTTGAATCATATTGAGCGCACCATAACTAATATTAAAAGCATAAGAAGTCACTAATGCAAAACTTGTGACAGCTGTTGCGCCTAAACCAGCTTTAGCAACAATACTGATGCCAAGGCTTAGTAATATGATTGCGAGTACCCATTGAAGCCAGCGTTTCAAATAATCTTTCCTTTCTTATGAAGTGTGAGATGACTGATATTTGGATTAGCGATGTATGAAAATGTGTTATTTTGTCACCTAAATAATTATACCATGATTATGCAGTTGAAAGAAAAATGTTGGTATTGGACAACTTGTTGATATATTTTATTCTACTTGCAATGTACTGATTGAAAGAAGCTTTGATATAATAAAATAAATTATTTGAGAGGAAGAGAATATGAATATCACTGTATTTTGTGGAGCCAATGCTGGGAATAATCCTGTTTTTAAGGAGAAAGCCATTGAGTTAGGAGAATGGATAGTCCAAAATGATCATCAATTGGTCTACGGGGGTGGCAATGTCGGATTAATGGGGGTTGTTGCAGATACTGTAATAGAGAATCACGGTCAAGTAATTGGCATTATGCCAACATTTTTACTAGATAGAGAAATTGGTCATCATGCGATTGATACACTCATCGAAGTCGAGACAATGTCCGAACGAAAAGATCAAATGATTGAACAAGGAGATGTTTTCATTGCTTTACCTGGTGGACCGGGGACTTTAGAAGAAATTGCACAGACTATTTCTTGGGCGCGTGTGGGACAAAATAATAGCCCAAGTATTTTAATGAATGTGAATGGTTATTATAATCATTTGGAACAATTCTTTGATAAAATGGTGGCAGATGGCTTTTTAAGCAAAGAAGACCGTAATCTCACATTATTTTCAGATGACTGGCGGGAAATTGAGGCATTTATTGAAAATTATGCCAATCTCATATCATAATGATGAATGAATACGATCTTTAATTATAAAACCAGAAAGGAAGCATATGCATTCTCAAGTTAATATCGAGCGATTGTATCAAACATTATCTCAACTCATTGGTCCCAGTGGTTGGTGGCCTGCAGAATCCAAAACAGAAATTATATTAGGGGCGATTTTAGTTCAGAATACTGCTTGGAGCAATGTCGAAAAGACATTAATAAACTTAAAAGAAAAAACAAACTTTGAACCAAAAGAAATTGTAGCATTAAGTAATGCTGAGCTACAAACACTCATTCGTCCATCAGGATTTTATAAGAATAAATCTCGAGCAATTCAAGAGACCTTTCAATGGTTTGAGCAGCATCAATGGGGTTATGACGCGATAGCTGATTATTATTCACCACGATTGAGACAAGAACTTTTAACGATTCATGGTATTGGAGAAGAAACAGCAGATGTATTATTAGTCTATGTATTTGATCAAGTTGCATTTATTGCGGATGCTTATGCTAGAAGATTATTTTCTTATTTAGAAGACAGGCACTATACGAGATATTCTCAGCTAAAGAAGGCAGTTAATCTGCCCCAAAATTTTACATTTGTGGATGCGCAGGAATTTCATGGGTTAATTGATGAATTCGGTAAATTATATCTTCGGGACGAACAAAAAATGAAACAATTCAAAGAACAGTTTCTTGAAGAGTAACCTTTTTAAAGCGAAGAAAAAATAGTTTTTTCATCCTCAAGACGGATGAAAATAGAGAAGTATGTGATATACTTAATGTGTCAAAAAGAATGAAAGATTTCTTGATGATGTGATTATTTTGTAAAGTAAATTTTCTGAAATTAAATGATTTCGTTTTAATCAAATTAATGTCTTAATCTTAAGAATTGCTATATAATGTAGTCATAAACATCGATTTATCGATTAATGATATAAATACTAAATCATTTATAAGGCATAAAGAAAGTGAGGGATGCTTATGGCTAGAGGAGGACGCGGAGGTGGCGGTGGCGGCCAAGGAGGTCGTTCAGGTGGCTTCGGCGGTTCTCGTGGCTTTGGTGGACGTAGTAGTTCAGCTGGTCGAGGTGGCGGAAATCGTGGTCCATCGATGGGCGGTGGTGGTTTTGGCGGTAACTATGGTGGCGTTCGACCGCCATATCGTCGAAGTGGACCGATGATTTTTCCAGTTCCGATGGGCGGAGGCATGTTCGGCAGACGAAGACGCTATCGTCGTCCAGTAGGGCCACCTCCTGGTGGCGGTGGAGACGGTGGTTGCGGACCGATTCTTTGGCTTATTGTTGGTTTGCTTTTCTTAGCAGTTTTTATTATGCCACTATTGTCTGGAGATTCAGGTAGCTCTACTAATAATAATCAACAGATCACTGCTTCAACA
Organism: Aerococcaceae bacterium; assembly: GCA_043424535.1. Classification (GTDB taxonomy): domain Bacteria; phylum Bacillota; class Bacilli; order Lactobacillales; family Aerococcaceae; genus DSM-111022. The sequence goes on along the minus strand of JBHWOV010000036.1, from coordinate 3,400 downwards.
GTCGAGCGGACCCCATTACCTGCAGGAACAGTGAATGAAACGAATTATTACACAGATCATGCAAATTGGATTGATAATCCGGGTGTATTAGAAGAAGGACTCAAATATTTCTATCAGAAAACAGGCGTTCAACCACACGTTTATATCACAGATAACATTAATGGCAATACCCATGCGAGTGGTGAAGATGTTGGGCAATTTGCTCAGGAAAAATATGATGAATTGTTTACTGATGAAGGGCATTTCTTGCTGATGTTTTATGAGCCACCTAGTGGTAATGAGTATTTTAGTTACTATGTCACAGGAACAGCTGCAGAACAAGTGATTGATCAAGAAGCAGCGAATATTATTCTTGATTATATCGATCGCTATTACTATGACACTGATTTAAATGAAGCTCAATTCTTTTCTAAAGCATTTAGAGATGCTGCAGATCGAATTATGGAAGTGACAACTTCACCGTGGATTCCGGTCTTGATGGTCTTGGGCGTTGGAGTTATTCTTGCTCTGCTTTATTATTGGTGGAAAAAACGCAAGGAACAAGAAGCAATTGAAGCTAAGCGAACAGAAGAGATTCTCAATACACCATTAGAAACCTTTGGTACAGAAGATGTTGATGAAGCGCTTATTAGAAAGTATTCAGACGAAGAAGACACTAAAGAATAGTAAACATTTGTTGACGCTATTTATTCACAATCAATGGAGGAAAAGATATGTCAATTTTAGAACGGTTCGGATCAATTATTAATGCGAATATTAACAATATCATCGATCGAATGGAAGATCCTGAGAAAATGATCGACCAATATTTACGTGAAATGACAGATGATTTAGCTGAAGTAAAGCGTTCAACAGCATCTGTAATCGCTGAAGAAAAACGCACTAAACGTGAAGTCGAAGAAAATGAAGCGGAAGTAAAAAAATACGAAGAACTAGCTAAAAAAGCAATTCAAGCAGGTAATGACGATGATGCACGTGTCTTCTTAACGAAAAAGAATGAAGTCGAAAGCATTGGTTCAGGCTTAGCGAGTTCTTATGCAACAGCGCACGAGAATGCGATTAAAATGCGTGAAATGCATGATAAATTAGCCAAAGACATTGAAACATTAAAAGCTCGTCGTAATGTTATTAAAGGAAAAATCTCTGTTGCTGAAGCTCAAGAAACAATGAATCGGACGGCTACGACTTCTCGTCGTTCTGAGAGTGCGATGAGCAATTTTGAGCGGATGGAAGCAAAGGCGGACCGCATGTTAGATGAAGCGAATGCGATGAGTGAATTGGACCAAGAGCCAGTTGACGAAGCAACCTCATTAGAAGAAAAATATGCGAATGACACATCTGCGACAGTTGAAGAAGAATTGTCACGTTTAAAAGAAGAATTGAATCAAAATTAATGAATGCAAAAGCTTCTCAAATTTTTGAGAAGCTTTTTATATTGTTTAGTCGAGTAAAAAGAATAACAAAAATTTATAGCACGATAAATATTCATAAGCATATTACAGTCAAAATAATCCACATATGTTACAATAGGACCGAGAAATAAATGAAAGCGGAAGGGGTTTTCAATTGAGTAAAGATACGATTCTCGCAAGTGTCGCATCATTAAAAGTGTTAGAAGGATGGGGAGTGGATACAATATATGGTATTCCTTCAGGAACATTAAACTCTTTAATGGACGCTTTAGCTTCTGATGAACATCAAATTGAATTTATTCAAGTAAAGCATGAAGAAGTCGGGGCAATGGCTGCAGTGATGCAACGGAAATATAATGGTAATCTAGGAGTGTGTATCGGTTCAGGTGGTCCAGGTGCGAGTCATCTAATTAATGGTTTGTATGATGCGCAGATGGACGGCATCCCAGTTGTCGCGATTTTAGGGGCACGACCACAAAAAGAATTAAATATGGATGCTTTCCAAGAGATGGATCAATTTTCTATGTATGATCATTTAGCTGTATACAATCACCGTGTTGCTTATCCAGAACAATTACCGAAATTGGTTGATGAAGCAGCTAGACATGCGATTGCCTATAAGGGGGTTGCAGTACTTGAAGTGCCCGCTGATTTTGGCTTTACTGAAATTGATGCATCTAAATATTATTCATCAGGTCCATCATACCAACAACCAGCTCCACCAAGACTCGATGAATCAAAAATTGATCAAATGGCAGAAATGCTTAATCAAGCAGAGAGTCCAATTATTTATGCAGGAATTGGTACAATGGGACATGGCGATGCAGTCCAAGCATTATCACGGAAAATTAAGGCCCCTGTTATTACAACAGGTAAGAACTTTGAAACCTTTGAATGGGATTTTGAAGGCTTATTAGGCTCAACTTATCGTGTAGGCTGGAAACCCGCAAATGAAGCGATTCTTGAAGCAGATACTGTATTATTTATTGGTTCGAATTTCCCATTTGCTGAGATTGAAGGGACATTTAGAAATGTCAAAAACTTTATCCAAATTGATATTAACCCAGCAATGATTGGTAAAAGACACGAAACAGATATCGCCTTAGTTGCCGATGCTGGAGAAGCACTTGCTTCGCTCCTTGATAAAGTTAAGCAACAAGAAGACTCAGCTTGGTGGCAAGCAAATATTGAAAATGCAGCCAATTGGCGTGAATATATGCAAAAATTAGAAACAAAAGAATCTGGACCATTGCAATTTTATCAAGTATATGATGCAATTAATCGCTATGCTGCAGAGGATGCAATTTATGCGATTGATGTAGGGAATGCAACACAAACTTCGATTCGTCATTTACATATGACACCGAAAAATATGTGGCGGACATCACCATTATTCGCAACAATGGGAATTGGCTTACCTGGAGCACTCGGAGCTAAACGTGCTCATCCAGATCGTCAAGTATGGAATTTAGCTGGAGATGGTGCATTCTCAATGGTCTATCCAGATATTGTGACGCATGTGCGTTATAATTTACCGACGATTAATGTGGTGTTTTCTAATCAAGAATATGCATTTATCAAAAATAAATATGAAGATACCAATGAAACGACATTTGGTACGGATATCACGATTCCAGTTGATTTCGCTAAAATCGCCGAAGCTCAAGGTGCATTAGGATTAACCGTAGAACGCATTGAAGATATTCACCAAGTTATGGAACAAGCTGTTCAAGCGAACAATGAAGGTCAAACAGTAGTGATTGACTGTAAGATTACAAATGATCGTCCAATTCCAGTTGAAAATCTTATTTTAGATCCGCAACTCCACTCTGAAGACGACATTAATGTTTATAAAGAACGTTATGAAGCAGAGAATTTGATGCCATTACGTTATTATTTAGAACAAGCAGGATTATCATCACAATATATAAAATAAAAGAACAAAATTAATAATTTTATATTATTGATTGGCACACAAAAGCCACTCG
>JBHWOV010000035.1:0-5890 GCA_043424535.1 Aerococcaceae bacterium | reverse complement strand
TTCTATTGATTCATTCGGTAATTGTTTTAAACTTTCCTTAACAACTGTTAAGCCACCAAATCCTGAATCTAAAAAGCCAATCGGTAAATCACGCATATATTCCACTCCTCATTATGATTTATTTTACCACAAGTTATAACCAATCCGCTCTTAATTCACATGAAATAACAAAAAAATCATGAACACGCATCCTTCTAAGGACACGTGTTCATGATTTGATCTTGATTTATACATCTTCTCTTAAAATCGCATCATAGGATTTAGGAGACAAATAGCGCAAAGGAATATCGAGGATAGTCTTGGCACCATATTGGTTTAACTTCGCTAAAGCATTGGCTGCTCTGGCGCAAGCGACCAATACACTGGCTGTAAATTCTGGATTGGATTCCAAAGTTAAACTAAATTCTGCCAATTGTTTCGTATTTTGTGATGTCTCACCCGAGCGAATCACAAATCCGCCATGGGGCATTTGTTGATGTTCATTTTTTAAAGTTTCTTCGTCAATCAAATGAACGATTGTTTCATAATCGGCAAAATAATTTGGCATCTTTACGATGGTTTCTTCAATTTCTTCTTTATCAGCCTGTTCTTCTGCTACAACATAACATTCGCGTACATGTTTATCAGATGTCGTTAATGATTCACCTAAACCATCTCTGACTTGCTCAATCGCTTTAGTTGAAGGAATCGTATATTGAACCGCATTTTTGACCCCAGGGATACGGCGTATCGCATCTGAATGCCCTTGGCTGACGCCTTTTCCCCAAAATGTATGGGTCAATCCATTTGGCAAAATAACTTCCATTAACACGCGATTCAATGAAAATAAACCAGGATCCCAACCAACTGATAAAACACTGACTGTCTGATTTTCTTTAGCGATTGGGTCTAATTTTTGATAATGTTGAGCAATTTCTGAATGATTGTCAAAGCTATCAACTGTATTAAATAAATGGGTGTATTGTGGAGTTTGTTCAGGTAAATCAGTCGCCGATCCTCCACATAAAATCATCACATCGATCGCCTCTTGATAGGAAGGAATTGCATCAATATGCTCAACAATAGTCGCATCATTAATCGTTTGTAATCCTTCTTTTCCACGTCTTGAGAAGATAGCGACTAATTCCATATCTTCTTGTTGGCTGACAGCTAATTCTACGCCTTTGCCAAGATTTCCATAACCTATAATCCCAACTCTTATCATTTAATCACCTCTTCATTATTCTGATTGTTTACTATTGAATTCAATGACTTCACCATTTTCAGTGGCTTTGAAAATAACCGAATCGCCAGCTTCAACAAATGGCAAGTAATTGTCTAATGCTAAGTCTGCTTGATACACTGTTCCGTCAATCATGAAGTAATAAACAGTCTCGCCATCGGCAACAACTGCTTGAATATCATCAATTTTCCCTTCAATCTCTTCCAAATCAGTGGCTTCTAGAATGGCTGTTTCATCGACTGGATTTTCTAAGGCATAATTTTGCATTAAAAGTTGGACATTCGGAGCAGTGATCACATTTTGATAATTTTGGGCATCAATTAATGCATATTCTTTAATGAGACCTTCATTGTCTTTCAATGTCAAAATGTACAATGGTTTGCCACCAATATTAATCAATAATGGGAATGTCGCTGTATATTCTGTTTCTTGAACACTCCCTTCAGCAGAACGCATCGCTGAGAATTCTTCAGCTGCTGTGAGTGGATACATGACCGCATCTTTCGTACGCATATTGACTAAAACAAAACCAATATTTGACTCATCTGCTACAACAGACGTGATACCTGTATATAAATATAAGTCATCATCGATCGGTAAATAATTATAACCTTCAGTCGGTTGGGTCACCCCATTTTTTGCAAAGAGTGAATTCCAAAATCCACCTGAATAATGACCCCGCATTTCTAATTGATGAAGAATTAAATCGGCAGAATAAACACGGTCTACCCAATCAGGAATATGGTCTAAATCATAACTTTCTGTTTCACCAGTCATCGCATTTAATAAAATAACACCCGATGGTTCCGGTTCTCTAAGGAAGAAGTTTCGTGAATATGTCGTCGCAATATAATATGGAATCCCTTCATCATCCACTTCAAAACTAGGATTATCAAAAATACTAAATGGGTATTTGAATCGTAAACGTCGATCCACATTACGGTGGAATAAATCGGCATCACTATATTTAATCGGTTCAGGAGGCGTCTCTAATTTAACTTCTCCCGTCACATTATGAACTTGAATATAATGCGGGATTCCTTGACGGAAATTATTTAACCATTTAAAAAAACCAGCATATTCTAACGGTGAAACACGATACGGCACATTGTCGATATTGATTTGTGTATAGTCATCCGCCGCTTCAAATTGGGAAACTAAATCTGTCAATGCCCCTAATTGACGGTCACCTAGGCGCTGAGCAGTATCACGGTCTACCAATGGAATTTGATTTAAATCTGTTTCTGGAAAATCTTCTGCAAAATCTTTACGCTCTACTTGAATCATCTCTGAATAATCTTCTGCAAAAAATAATGGCGAGAAAATCACATAAGAAGCCCCAGCAACGATAGCTATTATTAACCAAATACCGATCATCCAAGTATATTTACTGTTTTTAAGCTTTAAATTCCGAAAATCAAAAGACAGAGAAACTGTTTCCTGTTCTTTTAATTTTGACACTGCACCATAACCGTCCGCAATTAATTCGATCACCAAGATCACTGCGGTGATAATTAATAAAAACATCCAAAAAGCTGGCGACGCATAATGGATGGGTGGTAGGACAATATAATAATAGATTGCCAAGCCAATAAAGGCAGGGATATATAACCATCTTAGATTGCGTCTCTTTCCTGCTGAATTACGCTTTGTTGTTGAATTTGTCACATCTTTCATCATTTCACCTCTTAAGTTTAATTATAGAGAATAGCTAATAGGAGCGCAACTGACAATAAAGTTAAAAATAAAAAAGCATTCAAGTGAATCACTTGAATGCTTCAACATGACTATTTATATTTGTCTAATATTGCTGTTAATCGTTGTTTATCATGTACACCAATTAATTTCTCAACGACTTCGCCATCTTTTTTGATGAGAAGTGTTGGAATAGACATAATACCGAATTTTGACGCTGTTTCTTGTTCTTCATCAACATTCATTTTGAAGAAGTCAACCTCGTCCATTTCATTATTTAATTCATCAATTATTGGTGATTGCATCCGACAAGGACCACACCAAGGTGCTCAAAAATCAACCAATGTTAGACCTTCGGAAGTCTTTTCTTCGAATTGAGCATCTGTAATTGCTTCTGTCATCATCATTACCTCCGTTTCTTTAACCTAATCTAATTATACGGCCTATGTCAAAATGGGTCAAAAATATTGCTTGTGCTATTTAAAATAGACTTGAGTAGAGCCGTGCCCTCCTGCATTTGGTGGAGAGTATTGGAAGCGATCAACTTGTGGATGCTTTTTGAGCGCTTTTTGAACACCTTCACGAATAGCTCCTGTTCCCATACCATGGATGATCGTCACCATCGGATGATTCGATAACAAAGCTTGATCTAAATATTGATTCAAATTACGCATCGCTTCATCATAACGTTGTCCTCTTAAATCCAATTGTGTCGAGACTTTACTTCCTGCTTGACGTTGCACATTCACTTTTTGTTTGCGATTGACTTTTTCAAGAGGTTCTAGTTCTTTAACAGGAATCGTCATTTTTAAGATACCCATTTGGACGACATAATGATTATCATCCGCTTTATCGATGATTGTTCCGCGTTGGCCATAAGTCAACACTTCGACATCGTCACCAACCTCAAATTCTTTTGCTTTTTTAGCTTTTTTAAGCACTTTATTTTTCTTCAGATGTTCTGGTTGCTTTAAGTCACGTATTTTTTTCTGTTTATCAATCAAGACATGTTCTTTAATGGTCGTATTTTGCCCTTGTTCCAATTGCAAGTCACGAATTTCTTGAATAATTTTATTCGCTTCATCTTCTGCTTGTTGTACTTTCTCATTCGCTTCTCGACGTGCCTGATCATTTAGTGCATCTTTTCGGTCAAGGAAACGATGATATTCTGTTTTCAAATCAGCTAAGAATTTCTCTGCTTCATCTAATGTTTGTTGGGCTTGATCATTTTTTAATTCTGATTCACGGCGCTCTCGTTCGAGATTAGCAACAAGATCATTCATCGATTGGCTATCGCTCGATGTCCCTTCACGCGCATCTTGTAATATATCTTCCCGTAGGCCGAGTCGACTTGAAATATCTAATGCATTCGAACGCCCCGGAATACCGATAAGTAATCGATAAGTTGGCGAAAGTGTTTCACCATCAAATTCCATACTCGCATTGATTGTTTGCGGTTTTTCATGGGCATAAACTTTCAGTTCAGGATAATGTGTCGTAGCCATAACGACGGCATTGAGTTTATGAATATAATTCAAAATGGCCATCGCTAGGGCTGCCCCCTCTTGAGGATCCGTTCCGGAGCCTAGCTCATCAAAGAGAAGCAACGATTCATGTGTCGCCTGATCAATGATGGATACAATATTTGTCATATGGCTTGAGAAAGTAGATAAATTTTGTTCAATGGATTGTTCATCCCCAATATCCGCAAAGACATGATCAAATAAGCCTATTTGACTTCCCTCGCCAGCTGGAATGTGCAGTCCAGATTGTCCCATCAAATGCAGTAATCCTAAAGTCTTCAAGAGAATGGTTTTACCACCCGTATTTGGTCCTGTAATAATCAATGCCTTATAATGTTCGCCTAAAATAATATCATTAGGAACGATTTGATCAGGTTCGATTAATGGATGGCGTGCTTGCCAGAGAGCCACATGTCTTTCCGTCGATAATTTCGGTTGAATGGCTTTTGTATGACGTGCATAATTGCCTCTGGCTTGAATAAAGTCCAATTGCCCCATAATCCGTTCATTTTGACGGATATCTTCATAATAAGGCATCAATTGCCCTGAAATTTCTAAAAGAATCCGATCAATTTCAGCCTTTTCTTCTACTTGCAACTGATTACGCCGATTGTTTAAATTAACGACAACTTGTGGCTCCATATATAATGTTTGACCCGTTGATGATTGATCATGCACTGTGCCGCCAATACTGGCACGATACTCTGCTTTGACGGGCAAAACATAACGATTATTACGAATAGTAATCAGTGAATCACTTAAATACTTGGCACGATTTTTTAAAATATCATTTAATCGTTCCCGTACTTGTTCTTCCGCTTGTTGTTGTTGGCGGCGAATCTTTGCGAGTTCTGTCGACGCACTCGACAAGACTTGCCCTTCTTCACTTACCGTTTGTTCAATTTGTTGGACAATTTTAGGCAAATGCACTGATTGATCGACCCAATACTGTAAAGCAGGGTAAAAATTGTCTTCTTCTTGTTGATTCTTAAAGAAATCCCCTACTTGTTGTGTCGATTGAAGTAAGCGGCCGATTGCCGCAATTTCAGCACCATTGAGACTCGCGCCTAATTCGAGTCGTTTAATTGCATTGGTCAAATTCATCATACTTGGAATCGGTATCGATTGATTTTTCTGAATGAGTGAAACAGATTCTGCTGTTTCGTTTTGCCATGTTTGGACCTTTTCATAGTCATGCGATGGCTCAATATTTTGTATAAATTGTTTAGCAATTTCTGTTTGAGTGTAAGTTGATAATTGTTGTAAGATCTTATCAAATTCTAGTGTCTGATATATTTTCAAACTCAGTTTAATCCTCCTTATTATTCGTGTTAACCGGCAGTAAACCAGTTTTCAGTAACATAAGTCGATAATAATGGCGTCTGAGTGACAATCCAATAAGCTAATGGACTATTGACAAATTGTTGTTGAATCCACTCAATGGGAGTGC
>JBHWOV010000034.1:0-3167 GCA_043424535.1 Aerococcaceae bacterium | reverse complement strand
GTTGAATCTTTTATACCATATTTCTTGGATAAATATTTTCTTCCATATCCTTCTAAATTTTCTCTCACAACCATTAATTTAACTTCATAGTCATAATTTGACATAAAAGTACCCCCTAATCCGTGTCCGGATTTAGGGGGTCACATCACTTTAATCGGTTGGTTTGATTTGCCAAAATATTGTTTTAAATCTTTTACTTCGAGTAATTTATTCGGCATAATTACCTTCCTCCTTTGCTGTGGCTAAATAACGATCGATCCGATTTTTCACCATATCAGGCATCGCAATATCTGGCGCATCCGGATGTGCTAGCCATGATTTAACATAATGATCATCATTTACTTGAAATACTGGTGGTTCTTCTTCATAGTCAATCGCTAATGCATAACGATTTCTAGGCGCAAAGGCGTCACCTTTTGGTGGATCAATTAAGTTCGGTGGAGCTCCTGGTATCGTGTACAATTCATGGTCATTCGAACTATCTAAATCCGGCATCGATCCGAGTAATCCCCAAGTATAAGGATGTTTTGGATTGTAAAAGATTTCATTGACTGAACCATATTCGACAATTTGACCCGCATACATTACCGCAACTTTATCAGCTACATTCGCAACAACACCGAGGTCATGCGTAATAAATATAATAGCCGCATTGATTTCATCTTGGATTTTTTTCATTAATTCCAAAATTTGTGCTTGAATCGTCACATCCAATGCAGTTGTCGGTTCATCCGCAATTAATAATTTCGGATTCGCCGCTAAAGCAATCGCAATGACCACTCTTTGGCGCATCCCGCCTGAGAATTCATGCGGATATTCATTAAATCGTCTCTCAGGAAAAGGAATTCCAACGAGTTCTAATAATTCAATCGCTCTTTTCTTCGCTTCACTATCTGATAATTCTGGCTGATGTATTTTATAAACTTCGGTAATTTGATGACCAATTTTAGTCGTTGGATTCAAGGAAGTCATCGGATCTTGGAAGATCATCGCAATTTCATTGCCACGAATTTTAGTCATTTCTTCTTCAGAAAGCGATAAAATATCTTTGCCATCAAAATGAATTTCGCCTTTTTCGTAAATGCCTGGTGGTGTCGGAATGAGTCGCATAATCGCATTACATGAGACCGACTTACCAGAACCTGATTCACCAACGATTGCCAGTGTTTCCCCTTGTTTCACTTCAAAATTTAATCCACGAACCGCATGGTTTTTACCGGCATAAGTATTAAATGAAATATGTAAATCTTTAACTGTTAATAAATTTTCTGACATTTTATCACCTACCCTCTTAATTTAGGATCCAGCGCATCACGTAAACCGTCTCCGACCGCATTAAATGCAAAAATCGTCAATGAAATGAGCAATGCTGGGAATACGAGACGCCATGGTGCGGTTAAAATCGCTTCATTACCTTCAGAAGCCATTGTCCCCCAAGATGCCATTGGCGGTGCAATACCAAGACCGACATAAGATAAGAATGATTCATTGAAGATCGCTGCAGGTATTTGCAGTGTCATCGTTACGATAATGGAACCCATCGCATTTGGCAGTAAATGTTTCGCGATTAAATGCCATGAATTCGCACCCATCGTCCGTGAAGCTAACACATATTCTTGGTTTTTCAAGGTCATGACTTCTGCCCGAACAATTCGGGCCATGCGAATCCATCCAGTAATGGATAGTGCTACAATCATTGGCAATAATCCTTGAGGTAGGACAACCAATAATAAAATGATGACTAATAATTCAGGAATCGAACTTAAAATATCACAAATACGCATCATAATATTATCCACTCGTCCACCGACAAGGCCGGATACCGCGCCGTAAACAACGCCGATAATTAAATTAATGACCGCTGCAGATAAAGCAATCATTAATGAAATACGGGCTCCGACCCATGAACGGACAAAGACATCTCGACTCAAATTATCTGTTCCAAACCAATGTTCAGCACTTGGTGGCTGATTATAGGCTCCTGTTTGTTCAGCATAATCATATGGGGATAAGATTGGCACAAAGATTGCCATTAAAATGACAATTAATAAAATAATCATTCCGATAACGGCTAATTTATTGCGCATGAAAGCTTGTCGAACTTGTCCCCAAAAAGATACACTCTTTTTACTGAGTACATCTGTTTCTTCAGTACGCCCGCCTACAATTTCAAAGGCTTGACTGTTTAATGGTTTTGTTTGATTGACTTCCATAATTAATCCTCTCCATCTAATTGAATTCGTGGATCAAGTACCACATATAAAATATCCACGATCAAAACAGCTACTAATAATACTATCGCAAAGAAGACCGTGATTCCCATAATCACCGTATAATCCCGATTATTGATACTTTGGACGAAATGACGTCCCAAGCCTGGAATAGCGAAAATATTCTCGATGACGAATGAACCCGTCAAAATCCCTGCTGTTAAGGGACCTAAATATGTGACAACGGGTAAGAGCGCATTTTTTAATGAATGATGGAAAGCAATACCCCATTTTGTGCGCCCTTTGGCTTTGGCTAATTTGACATATTCCGATGTATTCTGTTCTAGAAGACTCGAACGGGTCATCTTCGCAATATTTCCCATATATCCTAAACCTAAGGCGAGCGAAGGTAAGACTACATGGGCGAGTGACTTCCAACCTGAAATTGGGAACCAGCCTAATTTCAATCCTAAGAAATACTGCATTAAGCCACCTAAAACGAATGATGGAATCGATATTCCCAACACCGAGATAATCGTGGCGAGATAATCGGGCCATTTATTATGATTCATAGCCGAGATGACACCCGATAGGACACCAAAGGCAATCGCAAAGAGCAGTGAGGCGCCACCTAATAAGGCAGACACTGAGAAACTTTCACTGATCATATCATTGGTTGAACGACCACGATATTTCATCGATTGGCCAAAATCGAACTGGGCAACATCCAATAAGTAATTGCCGTATTGTTTATACCATGGATCATTTAATCCATATTGTTCATTCAGTTGTTCTTGGATCTGGGGCGAAATATTATTTTGCTCCGTCGCAAAAGGACTCCCTGGTGCTACCCGCATCAGAAAGAAAGTTATCGTAACGATAACAAATAGAGACAAAATACTATAGCCTATTCGCTTAAAAATATATTTAAGCATATTCTTCCTCCTAACAAAAAAG
>JBHWOV010000033.1:0-3882 GCA_043424535.1 Aerococcaceae bacterium | reverse complement strand
AAAATGAAATTCACAGACAAATTTGGCGAGAAACCCACATCTACATATTTCTCCCCAGGTCGTGTGAACTTAATTGGCGAACACGTTGATTACAATGGAGGGCATGTGCTACCTTGTGCGATTACTCAAGGGACATTAGGGATAGTTAGATTACGTGAAGACGGTCAAGTCAATTGTCTATCTGAGAATTTTGAAGAATTAGGAATTATCTCATTTGATTTAGAAGAATTGAGTTTTAATAAAGAAGACAACTGGACAAACTATGTAAAAGGGGTGATTAAATATATTCAAGAAGCGGGTCATAAAGTTGACCGTGGGTTTGATTTACTAATCTATGGAAATATCCCGAATGGAGCAGGGCTTTCTTCATCAGCTTCTTTGGAATTGTTAATCGGTGTGATGCTTGAGCGTGAGTTTGATTTAGATTTAGAGCGTTTAGATTTAGTAAAACTTGGTCAAAAAGTTGAAAATGAATTTATAGGGTTAAATTCTGGCATCATGGATCAATTTGCGGTAGGTATGGGCAAAGAGGGAAGCGCCATTTATTTAGATGTGAATACATTAGATTACACTTTAGTTCCAGCTGAATTTGGTGACAATGTGATCCTTATAATGAATACAAATAAACGTCGAGAATTGGCGGAATCTAAGTATAATCAACGACGACAAGAGTGTGAAACAGCGCTCAAAGAACTTCAATCTGAATTATCCATTCAAACATTAGGCGATTTGTCGAATGAGGAGTTTGATTCGAACGTTGAATTGATAAGTAATGATATTTTAGTAAAACGAGCTCGCCATGCCGTATATGAAAATTCTCTTACCCAAGAAGCTGTAGAAATGCTAAAAGAAAATAAACTAGAAGCATTTGGTGAACTATTGAATAAGTCACATGTTAGTCTTCGAGATGATTATGATGTGACAGGTATAGAGTTGGATACGTTAGTAGAGGCGGCTTGGAAACAAAAAGGTGTATTAGGTGCACGAATGACTGGTGCTGGTATGGGGGGATGTGCGATTGCTTTAGTTAATAAAGGAGTCGTAGCTGATGCGATTGAATTAATTGGAACGGAATATAAAGATAAGATAGGTTATAAAGCGAGTTTTTATATCGCAGAAATTGGCGACGGTGCTAAGAAGTTAGAGGCTTAGATAATCAGACAGGAGGAATTTTGTGGGATTAACAATTCAAAAAACAATTCATCAGTTTGTTGATAAAGCGATTCAATTAAACTTATTAGATGAACTAGATTATAATTATTCGGTCAATCGCTTATTAGCTTTATTAAATCTAAAAGAAGCGGGTGCGCCTGAGTCAGCTCAGACAGAGACTACCCTATTAGACTATATGGATGAGTTAGTTCAATATGCAAAAGAGAAAGACATTATTGAAGAAACTCAATCCGACACTGAGATAATGGAAGCAAGAATTATGGACTTAATCACTCCGCTACCATCTGAAGTGAATCATGTTTTCTGGGACAAATATAATGAAAGTCCAGAAGATGCTACAGATTATTTTTATAACTTATCACAACAAAATGACTACATTAAAACACGAAATATCGCCAAAAATATTATCTTTTCTGGTGAAAGTGAATATGGGGATTTAGAAGTCACAATAAATTTATCTAAACCGGAAAAAGATCCAAAAGAAATTGCTAAAGCATCGGAACAAGCAAGTGTTCATTATCCTAAATGTGCACTTTGTATGGAAAACGAAGGCTATGAAGGGCACGCCAATCATGCCGCGCGACAAAATCATCGCATCATTCGATTGGATTTACCGAAAGAAACATATGGTTTTCAGTACTCACCTTATGTTTACTACAATGAGCATTCTATTTTCTTAAATGAAACACACATGCCGATGGCAGTGGACCGAAAGTGTTTTAATAATATCCTTGAAATAGTTAAAATATTACCGCACTATTTTGTAGGATCAAATGCAGATTTACCACGTGTGGGAGGTTCTATCTTAGCGCATGATCATTACCAAGGTGGGCATCACACCTTCCCGATGGAGAAAGCGAAAAACTTTAAAAACATTAATATCAAACGATTTAGTGATGTTGAAGCGGAATTGGTACATTGGCCGATGTCAGTGATTCGTTTAAGAAGTGAGAATAACAAAGCCTTAGTTGATGCTTCTACCTTTATTTTGGATCAGTGGATTAATTATTCTGATGAAGGATTGGATATTATCGCTTTTACAGATGATGTGAGACATAATACAGTGACACCAATTGCCCGATTTAAAGATGGCAAATATGAGATGGACTTAGTTCTTCGTAATAATCGTGTCAGCGAAGAACATCCTGACGGAATCTTTCATCCACATCAAGATGTACAACATATTAAAAAAGAAAATATTGGTCTAATAGAGGTGATGGGCCTAGCTGTATTACCACCACGATTAGTCACAGAGTTGGAAACGGTTAAAGCTTTCCTTTTAAATCAATCAAGCATTGAAGAAGTGACATCGATCCATCAATCATGGGCAAAAGAAATGTCAGAGAAAACAGAGACAATCACTGAGGAAAACGTTCAAGTAGTGCTAGAGGAAAATTTAACTGAAAAGTTTGCACGCGTTTTAGAAGATGCAGGAGTATTCAAACAGACAGATGAAGGTCGAGCAGGTTTTATCCGCTTTATCGACGCATTGAACCAAGTGTAAAGGGTGAAAGAGATGAATGTATTAGTTATAGGTGGTGCGGGCTATATTGGTTCCCACGCCGTTAATAAATTAGTAAAAAAAGGTTACGCGGTGAGCGTTCTGGATAATTTAATCACAGGACACCGTGAGGCAGTGGATGCTTCGGCTAAGTTTTATTTGGGCGATATTCGAGATAAAAAAATATTAAATCAAATTGTTCAAGAAGATTCGATTGAAGCGATTTTCCATTTCGCTGCGAGCTCATTAGTGGGTGAATCAGTGGAGCAGCCATTAAAATACTTTAATAATAATGTGGTTGGTATGGAAGTGCTATTAGAAGCCATGCAAGAAAATGATGTTAAGAAAATCATCTTTTCATCCACCGCAGCCGTGTATGGCGAAGCAGAAGCATCGCTAATCACCGAGGTCGTGCCTAAACAACCGACGAGTCCCTATGGGGAAAGTAAGTCAATGATGGAGAACATGATTAAATGGTGTGATTTGGCCTATGGTATTAAATTTGTATCCTTACGATACTTTAATGTTGCCGGCGCACTAAGAACCGGTGAGATTGGCGAAGATCATGATCCAGAAACTCATTTGATTCCCATTGTACTCCAAGCAGCTTTAGGACAACGTGAGGCAATCACCATCTTCGGTGACGATTATAACACGCCAGATGGCACGTGTATCCGAGACTATGTGCATGTAGAGGACTTGATTGAAGCACATATTCTCTCTTTAGAATATTTAAACCAACACAATGACAGTCAGATTTTTAACTTAGGAAGCAGTACCGGGTATTCGGTGAAAGAAATCGTTGAGGCATCTCGTAAGGTGACCGGGGAAGACATTCCGGCTATCATAGGAGAACGACGGGCCGGAGACCCAGCGAAGTTAGTTGCAGCGAGTACAAAAGCCCGAGAGCTTTTAGGTTGGCAACCCGCCTATGAAACAATCGAAGCTATTATTCAAACGGCTTGGGATTGGCATAAGGCGAATCCAACAGGGTATGAATAAAAGAATATAAATATTTTAGATTAGTAAGACTGTTACAGATTTTTCTGAAACAGTCTTTTTGAATATACTTAAATAAAAACCAATAGATAATTATACTTGTTCCACTAAAAGGAATATAACAAAAAAATTAAATGATTTTTTCAACGTTATTAATTTTTTTGAAGTCAGAAGGGCTCACTCCAAAATTTGATTTAAATGATTTTGAA
>JBHWOV010000032.1:0-15688 GCA_043424535.1 Aerococcaceae bacterium | reverse complement strand
TGTCTGTTTTCTTTTTCTAAAAGTGGCTTATAAGTCTATCTTTTTCGCCTATTTATGAAAATGCTTTCGAGTACATTTATATTACTAAGCTTAAAATCACTAGCATTAATTAACAAATATGATAACATCAGAACAATATTAGATTTTGATGAGATGGTTGTCTTTTTCTAATATTAGCCATTTTATGATGGTTATCACTAAAGAGATCATTCGAAAGGAGCAGTTTATGCAACCAATTTATGCTTTTGCTTTTATTTTAGTCGTTTTTGTTATTGGAGATTGGGTATCTGTAAAAACAAAATCTCTTGTTTCTAGTTTATTTACTATCTCTGCGATTTTCTTAGTCGCTTTTTGGTTGGGATTACCTACTACAATCTTCGCTGATTCAACATTGCTTGCATTTGGCTCAATGATGATCCCTATTCTACTCGTTCATATTGGAACGATGATGAATATTCAACAATTAAAAGAACAATGGAAAACAGTACTCATTGCACTTGGGGCAATTATCGGTATTGTCATTGCTGTTATCGGTATTGGTTCATCAATTGTAGGTACCGCTGAAGCATTTGTTGCTTCTGCACCAATTGCGGGTGGCGTTATTGCCGGTATTCAGATGGGTGAAGCCGCTGCGGAAATTGGTAGACCTGAACTTAGTTTACTAGCTTCTCTTATTGTTGTCGTTCAAGGATTTATCGGTTATCCTGTTGCATCATTTGCACTAACCAAAGAAGCAAAACGCATTCTAGGATTAAATGAATCTGTTGCGATTCAAGCAGATAATGAAGTTGATGAAACAGAGGTTCGTTTCACCGTCCCTAAAAAATATCGTTCAATGGATTACTATTTAGCTAAAGCGGCCCTAGTGGCTGTCGCAGCAGTGGTTGTGTCAGAACTTATTCAATCAATTGTTGGTTTTAACTTACTTGATAAAAATATTCTCGCATTATTATTTGGAGTTGCCGCTCATCAAATTGGTTTCTTGGAATCTAGACCTCTGAATTTATCAAATTCTTATGGTATTTCTATGGCCGCTCTAACAGTAGTGATTATTTCATCACTATCACAGGCGACACCAGAAGTTTTATTGGAGTTATTGCCAGTATTAGCTACAACTTTAATTCTTGGTGCAATTGGGATCATTATCATGTCAGCAATTGTTGGCCGTTTATTAAATGAATCAATGTGGATGGCTATCGCGATTGGAGTATCTGCTTTATTTGGCTTCCCGGGGACCTATATTGTTTCCAATGAAGTCGCTCAAGCAGCTAGTGATAATGAAGAAGAACAACAGCGGATATTATCTGTCATTCAACCGAAGATGATTGTTGCTGGATTCATTACCGTATCTATCGCTTCGGTCGTCTTAGCAGGAATACTCGCCCCAATTTTAGTTAATTTATAGTCAAATGAAAGGACATTAATTTATGAATAATGAAAAAGCACTTCAATTACTGAAAGATATTATTGCAGTTCAATCAGTCGACGGCAAGGAAAAAGAAGTCGTCGATATACTTGAACAACCTCTTAAGGAAGCAGGCTATGAATGTGAACAAGTCGTCTTTGCCGGAGATCCTACTCGAACACAATTAGTGGCTACACTTAAAGGAAAAGAACCTGGCAAAGTCTTTGGTTTTTCAGGACATACAGATGTCGTTCCAGTTGGTGAAGTTCAATGGGACACTAATCCATTTGAAGGCACCGAAAAAGAAGGTAAATTATATGGACGTGGAACAGCTGATATGAAAGCTGGCCTCGTTGCTCAAGTTGCTGCAGCTGTCCGTATTGCTGAAGAAAATGAAGATTTTAATGGTGAAATTAAATTACTTATTTCTGCTGCAGAAGAGTTAGGTCTTTTAGGTGCAGGTGAATTAACAGAAGCAGGCTATGCAGATGATTTAGATGCTTTAGTAATTGGTGAGCCAACAGATTTACAAATTACGACCGCACACAAAGGTGTATTCTGGTTACGTGTCAAAACATTTGGTCAAACAGCACACTCTTCCACTCCTGAAAAAGGTACGAATGCCATTGATCACTTAGTTTTAGCCATTCAAGCGATCCAAGACAAATTGGATATTGATGTAACCGATCCTGTTGTTGGTCCTTCAACCATGTCTTTAAACTATATCAATGGTGGTAATGGAAATAATGTTGTTCCAGATAATGCCAACGCCCTTTTTGATATCCGTACAATCGGTGGTCAAGATACTGAAGCCTTATTCAATCAAGCCAAAGATATTTTAGAAGAATTAAAAACTACAGTCCCTAATTTCAATTATGAAATTTCTGTAGAAGCAGATGTAAAAGCATTATCTACGGACAAAGAATCAACCCTTGTCCAAGCTGCCAAAGATTCATTAACCGACAATAATCATCTGGTTGAATTCTTCGCATTTTCTGGAGGAACGGATGCTTCACAATTTACTAAAGCTGGAGATTTCCCAATTATTATCATTGGGCCAGGTGAAATGTCTATGGCACATCAACCAAATGAATATGTTAAAATTCAAGATTTCTATGATATGATTGAAATCAATAAAGACATCGCTTTAAATTTCTTAAATCAATAAAAAATGAGCCACTCAATATGTGATGTGCCCCCCTAAATCCGGACACGGATTAGGGGGTACTTTTATGTCAAATTATGACTATGAAGTTAAATTAATGGTTGTGAGAGAAAATTTAGAAGGATATGGAAGAAAATATTTATCCAAGAAATATGGTATAAAAGATTCAACGATTAAAAATTGGATTAATCAATATAAAATGTATGGTGAAGATGGGCTGAGAAAATCAATGTCGAAAGCCAAATATAGTGGAGAATTTAAGCTATCTGTATTAAAATATAGGCAAAATTATGAATTGTCCTACAAAGAAACTGCAGAACACTTTGGCATTAAAAATCCATCTTTAATTGCATTATGGAAGAAAAAGTATGAAGATGAAGGTTTTGGTGGTTTATGCGGTAGTGTAGGAAGACCCAAAAAGAATGGAGATTCCAATATGCCTAAAGAGACTAATAAGCCACAAAAACTGAGTAAATCCGAAAAAGAAGAACTCATTGAACTAAGGGAAAGAAATCAATACCTAGAAGCGGAGTTACTTTATCTAAAAAAGTTAGATGCCTTACTCCAGAAAAAGAAATCTCAAACAAAGAAAAGACACAATTAGTACTAGAGTTAAGGCTAGATCATACTGAGATTGCACTTAAAATTTGGCTCGATATAGCAAAACTTCCAAAATCATCTTTTTATGAATGGAAAGAAAAGTTAAAACACATAGACACAAAAGAAGTTGAATTAGTCGATCAAATTAAAGATATTATTTCTAAATCAAAAGGTACTTACGGATACAGAAGAGTGACTTGTGCTCTCAAAAAACAGGGAAGCATAGTTAACCATAAGAAAGTATTAAGATTAATGAGAGAGAATGGGGTACTATGTACAAAATTCAATCGGAGAAGCAGAAAGTACAGTTCCTTTAAGGGAGAAGTAGGTAGAATCGCAGACAATTTACTAGATAGAAACTTTAAAGTGAAAACTGTGAATAAAGTCTGGGTTAGTGATGTAACTGAATTTAAAATACATAATTCAGATACTAAGCTATATCTATCCCCGATTATGGATCTATACAATAGTGAAATCATCTCATTTAACCTAAGCACGTCGCCTACAGTATCCTTTACAAATAAATCTTTGAAAGAAGCCTTAAAATGCCTACCAACAAGTCACAGGTTAATGATTCACACAGACCAGGGATTTCATTACCAACATAAATCTTGGGTTAAAATACTTGAAGAAAACAAAATCACACAAAGCATGTCTAGACGAGGAAATTGTCTAGATAACTCGCCAATGGAAAATTTCTTTGGCATATTGAAACAAGAAATGTATTATGGAAACAAATATAGCAGCATACAGGAGTTAAGCGAAGGAATAGAGAAATATATTGATTGGTATAATAATGATAGAATAAAAACAAAATTAAACGGCCTTTCGCCTATTGAGTATAGGCTTAAGACCGCTTAAACTAAATTAATATTAATGTCCGTGTTTACGGGTGCACATCATATGTTAATCATATTGGGGGGCTTTTTTCTCCATCAAAATATGTGGTATATCATCTTCCAAATATACATCCGAAATACGCTGAAATCCTAATGAGCCATAAAATGTTTCTAGATGCGCTTGAGCAGAAACTTGAGTGGCTTTATCAGAATTCTCTTGTGCTATCAGCTTAAGTGCTTCTGACAACAATTCATGTCCTAAATTTTCTCCACGATGTGCCTGATCTACAATGACTCGACCAATATGATAGACTTCATCATCATATATTCGACAGTAAGCTATCAACTCTTCTTCATGCCAATTCATAAGATGAATAGCTTCCAAATCAATCAAATCTATATCTTGATACGCACATTCTTGCTCAACAATAAAAACTTTATTTCTTAAATGATAAATATGGAAAAGTTCAAGAGGTGTTAATTCGCTAAAAGTTTTTAATTGCCACATTATTTGCTCTCCTTTTACATTTCATCTATGATTATTATAGTAGACCAAATAAATACTGTAAATAATAAGGAGTGGTCAACAATGATTCATTTGATACAAGGTGATATTACAAAAATTAATAATGTTGATGCGATTGTGAATGCTGCAAATCAATCGCTCTTAGGTGGCGGTGGTGTGGATGGAGCTATTCATCGTGCTGCTGGCCCAGAACTCTTAGAAGCTTGCCGTAAATTAAATGGTTGTGAAACAGGAGAAGCTAAAATAACGAAAGGATATAATTTGCCAGTAGATTATATTATCCACACTGTAGGACCTGTTTGGCGTGGTGGAGCAGATAATGAAGCACAATTATTAGCGAATGCTTACCGCAATTCATTAGAAGTCGCTCGCGAAAATAATATTCGTCGTCTAGCTTTTCCATCGATTTCAACAGGTGTCTATTCTTATCCCGTTGATCAAGCGGCACACATAGCTATAAAAACCGTTCACGATTATACCAATGAATATCCAGAAACTTTCGATGCAATTTATTGGGTATTATTCGATCAAGATACTTATCATGCATATGAGAATCAACTTAATTCATTCAATTAAAGAAAAAAGTCGAACTAAGAATGCAAACATTTCTGTTTGTTGAAAGGTCTTGGTTCGACTTTTTTGTATTCATTTGACAAAAAATAATGTTGGTTATTTATATTGTCTGTAGATTGACTTATGCTCTTCCAGCTGCATGCTCTCCGGCAAGCCATCCGAATGTGAAAGCTCTTGAAACAGCGGTTCCTGGTAATCTCTCAGGATAAGTATAAGCAAAGAAACCACCAGAATCATTTCCAGCTGCATATAATCCATCAATAACAGATCCATCTTTACGCATCACTTGCATATTGGTATTAATTGTTAGCCCATCTAAAGTAGATAAAATCCGGCCACCTAGTAAACATCCATAGAATGGTCCTTCTTTCACTGCATGTAATCGACTAGCTTCTTTACCAAAATCTTCGTCGACTCCTTTTTTACACAATTCATTATATCGTGTGACTTGTTGCGTCGCAGTTTCAACCGGTAATTGCAATTTTTCAGCCAGTTCTTCAATCGTATCAGCCTTTACAATATAACCTCGATCGATTAAATCTTTGATTTGTTTATCATTACCATCATAGCCACCCGCTGAAACATATGTCTGCATTCCGCCAGTTGGACTCGGATATTCTATACGTGAGCATCCTAATGTATGATTGGCTTCAATATGCTGACGATAATTACTATCCCAGACCATCACATACATATTACCTGGTTGATACCCTGCGGAATTGACAATATAGTCATAAGGTACAGATTCATTCGCAAAACGTTCACCTAAAATATTTAATTTTAAAAATGGTTGACTCCCCATCCAGAAGAAATCTTTAAATGGCTCCATAATATAAGTGTCTTCTGCTTTGGTTCCTGGAGGAACAATACCTCTATCAAATACCAGCACTGCAGGCATTTTATCACGTGCTGCACCAACCCAAGTTCCTGCAGAAATTCCTTCACCATAATTGGCTGGTGCATCAGAATAGACATTTTCTTCGAGTGCTGCAGGGTTTAAGTCTTCAAGCATTTCAACATTATTCGCGTAACCACCTGTACAGAGAATGGTTCCTTTAGATGCTTTTATTTCGAATAATTTATCATCTTCATCTTCCGCGATAATGCCAGTCACTTTATCTTCTTCGTCTTGGATTAAATGAATCATACGCGTATGATATCTGACATCCACACCCAATTCATCCGCTTTTTCTACTAACATCGGCGCTAAACTCACAGCACCTTCATCATTTTGCGCATCATGTTGTGTCGGCCAACCCGGGTAACGGTCATTAGGGTCACCTGTATCGGTTTCAACATGGAAATAAGCTCCATGAGGTATTAATAATTCATCTTCAAGGAAATCATTCACTCGACCTGATTCTTCAGCCCATAATTTAATTAATCGTTGATCCGCTCGATTAATAGCATATTGCATTAATGTATTGGTTATCTCGTTTTCGTCAATTTCAATGCCTGCTCTTTGTTGAGCTTTAGAATTTACACCGCCAATATAAGTGCGAATAAGGCTAATTGATTTTTCCCTTTCTACGAGCATTGTTTTAGCGCCATTTTTGGCTGCAGAAATAGCAGCTAAAAATCCAGCATTTCCCCCACCTACGACTAATACTTCTGTTTCAACTGTATAAGCAATTTTGTCTGCTGACACTTGTTCCGGAGCGATATTCCATGCTTCAGTTTGCGAATTATTTGTCTTAACCATTATGACACATCCTTTATCTTTGATAGTTCAATTATACACAAACTAAACAGATTATTCGACTGTTTAATTAAACAAACACTTGTATATTTATGTTCATAATGCATGAAATAATGTTCGTTAAATCACAATATAACTGCTTATATTAAAACTTACTTATGACACGCCATATAATTTATGTTGCGTCGCTTGGATCACGGGAATCATATTTTCTTCACGCAATTGTGAGACCGTCTCTATTTCGGTCGTCATACTTTGATTAAATTCTTGAATATGAGATGACAAAGAACCTTTATTTTGAGGCAAATCGGTCTCTAATAATATCCGATCTTTAGGAATTTGTTGAATATATGCTCTTCCTTTTTTCTTAGTAAACATTTCTGGGTGGACCGAAATATACCCGCCACCTCTCATAAGTCGCGTGAGTTCATCACTCGTTCCATTGAAACGATGGATAATGGGAATAATATGATGGTCTCCAAGCTTTAATGCTTCAAATATATCAAGTACTTCATTGATACAATGCACTGCATGCACAGAAAGTATATATGGTCTATTATTTTGAGAGGGTGCGTGACATATTATTTTTAATATTTCTTTAAAAGTTACCTCTTGTAATGTTTCATTTGCATATTTTAAGCCATTTTCACTGAAATCCATACCAATCTCCCCAATAAAGCGTGTTGTTGAGAGCGCCTCTTGAAAGACAGCTAACTCTTCTTCGGCTTGTTCAATCGATTGAATATACCATGGATGAAAGCCAAGCGAAATGTGTTTAGGCTTTATATTTGATTGATGTAATTGTAAGTATTTTGAAGGCAAGACCGTTTGTGCGACGATATCCCATCCTGATTGATGAATTTTTTTCAAAAAATCACTTCTTCGCTCATCGCCTTCAATAAAGTCAAAATGATAATGTGTATCTAATAAATAATGATTCAATTCAATCATCCTTTGGTTAAAGTTAATGCATTTTGATAATTTTCCAGTCCCGCTAAGCGTCGGATTGCTTTACTCGCTAACATCATGCCCATAATAGGTGGCATATAACTCATCGTTCCCAAAGTTTCACTCTTAACAGAGCTACCGCCATGATCGATTTTCACGGGTAATTCAGTGGAATAGAGTACTTCCAATTGATGAATACCTTTACGACGACATTCTCGTCTAAGTGCTTTGGATAATGGGCAATTGACTGTCTCTTCAATCTGCGCAAATGTAAGTAAACTTGGATCAAATTTGTTTGCTGCACCCATTGAAGAAAGAAGAGGCAATTTGTGTTGAGCACAATACTCATAAACACTCAGCTTTGCAGTGACAGTATCGATACAATCTATGACATAATCTGATCTTGGTAATTTTGAAAATACCTCTTCAATATTATTTCGATTAAGGAAAACTTGTTCTGAATATACTTGACAGTCAGGATTAATATCTTTAATTATTTCTTCCATCACTTCTACTTTTACTCGCCCGATGGTTGAGTCATAAGCAACCGTTTGACGATTAATATTACTTAATTCAACGGTATCTTTGTCAATCAAAATTAAGGTTCCCACACCACCTCTAGCTAGTGTTTCAGCGCATTTAGCTCCTACACCACCAATTCCTAATACCATTACTGTTGAATGGGCTAATTGACTAAGTCCTTCTTCCCCCATCAATAAAGTTAATCTTGAAAAACGTTCTGTTGTAATATCATAAACCATGATTTCACCATTTCTAATCATTTTTCTATTATTATATAATATCGATTTTATCATTCAAACCCTCTCATCAATTTGTTTTGAGAAATGATCAATGCTTTCATTAATCATTTTTTAACAAAATTCAAGATTATTTTACTTATGGTTGATTTTAAGCTAAAATATTTACAGATATTAGAGATGAGGAGTTAATTATGGAAAGATTAGTCGGTACTACTGTCAAGGGGTTGCGTGCTCCTATTTTCAAATCAGGAGATAACCTGATTGAAATGATTCCAGATTTACTTGAAAATTTTTATGAACATGAAGACATTGAAATTGGTAATAAAGACATTGTCGCCATTACAGAAAGTGTCGTCGCTCGCGCACAAGGTAATTATGCAACGGTCGATCAAATTGCTGAATCCATTAATCAAGAATTTAGTGGTGAGGAATTAGGTCTTATCTTCCCCATTGTCAGTCGAAACCGTTTTGGTATTATTCTCAAAGCGATTGCACGGTCAAATGTTAACAAACTCATAATACAGTTATCATTTCCAGCAGATGAAGTTGGGAATCATTTAATTTCTATGGATCAAATGGATGATGCAGATTTAGATCCATGGAAAGATTGCATTGATGAAGAAGAATTTCGATCATTATTCGGTGAAACAAAGCATCAATTTACCGGGATAGACTATATCACTTATTTTAAAGAAATCGTTGAAAATGAAGGTAAAAAAGTCGAGATTATCTTCGCGAACAATCCTTTGACTATTTTAGATTACACAAAAAATGTCATTAATTGTGATATTCATACGCGTAAACGAACAAAGCGTTTATTAACCAAACATGGTGCTACATTCGTACGTAGCCTCGATGATATTTTAACTGAGCCGATTGATGGATCAGGTTACAATGAAGAGTATGGCTTGCTAGGATCTAATCGTTCGACAGAAGAAGAAGTTAAACTCTTCCCACGCGACTGTATGCAAATCGTCGCAGATATCCAAGAAGAGATAAAGCGTCGCACTGGAGAAACAGTTGAAGTGATGGTTTATGGTGATGGTGCCTTCAAAGATCCTGTTGGTAAAATTTGGGAATTAGCTGATCCAGTAGTATCTCCTGGATATACATCAGGATTGACAGGAACACCTAATGAAGTTAAATTAAAATACTTAGCAGACAATGAGTTCAAAGACCTTGAAGGGAATGCCTTAAAAGAAGCGATTACAGAAGCTATTAGCAGCAAGGAAGAAAGCTTAATGGGCAGTATGGCCACATTAGGTACGACGCCAAGACAAATTCCAGATCTCATCGGAAGTTTATGTGACTTAACGAGTGGTTCCGGCGATAAGGGAACACCTATTATTTACATCCAAGGCTATTTTGATAATTTCACAAATTAATTTGACGAGCACTCAAATGATTGATGACTGATTTTCAAACATATGATGCTGTTGAAAGTGTTGGTAAGTATTTACCAACACTTTTTTGCATGAACAAAAAAGACGCTGACAATGATGTCAACGTCTTAAATATTTTAGAATAAAATTTTATCTGCTCCACCAAATGTATTACCCAATGCTTGGTGAGCTAATACTTGTACAAAATGCCATGGACGATCATAATTTGGTTGATAATAGAAGTCAACCATCGCTAATTGTTCAAGTGTCCATTTAGCATTAATCGCGATTGATAATGCATTTATTGCATCCGCTACATCATGTACTGAAACAAATTGCGCACCTAAAATCACATGTGTATCTTCGTCAAAATAAATCTTCATATAAACTTTGCCTGGTTTACGCATGAAATCAGGATAGACCTTCTCTTCGACATAAGCACTTGCTACATTACCATCATAGCTGTCTTTATTGATATTAGAAATTCCTGTTGTAACAACAGTATAATCAAAGACATGTAATGCAGATGTTCCAGAAACAGGTAACATTTTTACAATATCTTTATCTAAAGCATGCAATGCTGCCACAATTCCTTGGCGACGTGCATTTGTTGCTAGAGCAATGGGTGCTTTCTTACCAGTTGCTGCATTTACTACTTTTGTAGCATCTCCACCAGCATAAACATCTTCAGCAGATGTTTGCATGTTTTCATTGATTTCAACATAACCTTTGTCATCTAAATCAAGAATGCCTTCTAACCAATTAGTATCTGGTCTGACACCAATCGCAACGACAACAGTGTCTGCTTCATATTCTTGTTTATCTGTAACAACACCGGTTACTTTCCCATCTTTACCAGTAAGTTTTTGAACTTTCTCATTACCATGGAAATCAAGATTTTTATCTTTGGCATGAGCTTCTAAATGCTCTGCTAATTCGATATCCACATAAGTTGGTAAAATATGATCGAATGAATCAATCAATACTGTATCGATTCCTGCTTCTGTATAAGCTGTTGCTACTTCAACACCAATATAACCAGCACCGATTACAACTGCTTTTTTCGAACTTGACATACGTTCTTTAACAATTCCCGCATCTTCACGGCCACGGAAAGTATAAACATGTTCCAAATCATGACCTTCAAATTGAGGAACAGGCGCATAACCACCTGGGCTCAATAATAATTTGTCATATGACTCTTGAGTAGTACCATCTGCTGTTTCGACTGTAATTGTCTTAGCTTCTGTATCTAAATCTACTACTTTCGATGCTGCATGCATGTGAATTCCTTGCTCAGCATAAGATTCATTCGTGGCAAAGTGTAACTCATCCAACTCTTGGGCAATATCTTCTAAATAAGATTGCGCTCCACAAGACATAAATGAAGCTTTATCTGCTGCTTCATAAAGATGAATTTCAGCTGTTTCATCTTGTTTTAAAATAGTTTGAACAGCCTCATAGCCAAAATGAGATGTTCCGACAACGACAAATTTCATGTCATACACTCCTTCATTAAAATCATTCTAATATAAGTTAAGTATATCACAATAGTCGCTGATTTCAAGCGGAACTTTTTCACAAACAATGGATATTACTTATTATTCTATAAGAGAAATTCATAGAAAAATGATTTTTAATGAATTTCAACAAAGCATATTATTTTGATTTGTTCTTTTTGTGTGCTCGAATAATCTTTTTAGCACGATCTCTCGTTTTCTTATTGGGGCTTTTCAATCGACGCATCGCTGAAGATAAATCTGTTTTTTCCATTTTATTCCTCCTTTTACCATGAAGATTTTTTGACGCCAGGTAACTTGCCTTGCAAAGCTAATCGTCGGAAATTAACGCGCGACAGACCAAACTTGCGCATATAACCTCTAGAACGACCATCGAGACGATCACGATGTTTTAAACGATTAGGATTCGAATCCTTTGGCAATTTAGCTAGCCCCTCATAATCTTTATTCTTTTTTAATTCACGCCGAATATCTGCATATTGTTCAATCAGCGCTACTTGTTTATGATATTTTGCTTTTTTTGACTTTTTAGCCATTATATCCCTCCTTTTAAATAGTAACGATTACTATTATAGAGAAATGATTTTATTTTGCAAGAATTTTATAAGTTGTTTTAAAATTTCTCCGTAAATATAAAAAAGTGTTGATGAATACTCATCAACACTCTCTTGCATTTAATTTAATAAAAACGTAAACGTAATGCATTTAGTAAAACTGAAATCGAAGATAAACTCATCGCTAATGCCGCAAACATTGGATCCAATAATGGACCACCAAATAAATATAAGACGCCCATCGCAATTGGAATTCCTAATGTATTATAGGCAAATGCCCAAAATAAGTTTTGTTTTATATTACGGATGGTTGCTTTACTTAAACCAATTGCTTCAACCACATCATCGAGTGAATCGTGCATTAGCACGACATCTGCTGATTCAATTGCGATATCTGTCCCGGAACCGATGGCCATACCAGAATTGGCTTGTGCTAAAGCTGGCGCATCATTAATACCGTCCCCTACCATCACGACATTTTTGCCTTTTGATTGCAATTCTTCGACAATACTTGCTTTATCACCAGGTAAAATTTCAGCATAAAAATGATCTAAGCCAATTTGATTCGCAATGGCTTCTGCAGTTGCTTGATTATCTCCTGTTACCATCATGACTTCCAATCCCATTTCATGCATCCGTTGAATAGCCTCTTTAGAGCTTTCTTTGATTGGATCAGTGACCGTTATAATACCAGCTAATTTATGGTCCACTGCAATATACATTGGCGTTTTACCTTGTGCTGCATATAATTGAACACGCTCTGTCCATTCACTCTCAATATCATCTAAAATAGATTTCATTAATCTAAGATTCCCTACATGAATGGTGTGATTATCTAATGTCGCCACAATGCCTTGGCCTGTGATTGAATCAAAGGATTCTGTTTCTTTAATTCGAATACCTTCTGACTCAGCATATTGGACAATCGCTTGACCTAAGGGATGTTCAGAAGTAGCTTCTGCCGCTGCCAATAATGTTAAAATTTGTTCATGATCATCATGATTTACTAATTCGAAGTCTGCAACAGTTGGTTCACCTTCTGTGATCGTCCCTGTTTTATCAAGCAAAACAATATCTGCTTCATGAATCGATTCAAGGGCTGCACCTGATTTGATTAAAATGCCTTTATTAGCACCATTTCCTGTACCAACCATGATCGCAGTTGGAGTTGCCAAGCCCAAAGCACATGGACAAGCAATAATGAGTACAGAAATAAATATTTGCAGTGCAAAAGCAATACTTTTTCCACCAACAAAATACCATAATAGTGCGCTAACAATTGCTAAGATTATTACCGTAGGTACAAAATAAGCTGAGATAATATCCGCTAAACGCGCAATTGGTGCTTTCGTCCCTTGAGCATCTTGGACCATACGTACGATTTGATGAATGGTCGTATCTTCACCGACCCGTTCAACTTTAAAACGAAATGTGCCTGTTTTATTTATAGATGCTCCCGTTACTGAATCACCGACTGCTTTCTCAACAGGTAATGACTCACCTGTCAACATCGCTTCATCAATTGCTGATGAACCAGACACTATTTCTCCATCCAGTGGAATGGATTCTCCAGGCAATACTTGAATAATGTCACCGACTTGTACTTGTTCAACAGGTATCATTTCAGTTTCGCCATCTCTCACCACTCTTGCTTGACTAGGGGCTAAATCCAGCAATTCTTTGATTGCAGATGACGTTTTTCCTTTGGCAATTTCCTCCATATATTGTCCAAAAGTGAAGAGCAACAAAATGACAGCTGAAGATTCAAAATACAAACTAGGAGTTTCAGTTAATTTTCCGGTTAATAACAAGACCGTCATGACAATTCCTTGTAAATAAGCAGCGGAAGTTCCTATTGCAATTAAGGAATCCATATTCGGATGTCCATTCAGCAAAGTCTTAAAACCTCTCTTGAAAATATCTCGTCCCATAAAGACTACAGGAGTCGCTAATAATAATTGAACAATCGCATTGGTTGCAGGTGACGTTTCGAGAGCGAGCCAATCTGGAATATTTAATCCAACCATTGGCCCCATTGTTAATATAAAGAGAGGAATCGTAAATACAGCCATCCCCAATAAAGTATTACGATAACTATCGAGATGTGCTTGTTTCTTTGCTTCTTCCATTTCATAAATATCCATGGAAGATAATTGCACTTCTGCTTGATAACCAATCTCATCCACCGTATCTATCACGAGTTGATTATTTGGTTCATCAGCCCATTCGACAGTGAGTATGTTTGTCGCTAAATTTACATTTGCTGTGTCAACAATATTTAATTGATTGATCCCTCGCTCAATTGATTGGGCACAGGAAGCACAGCTCATCCCATCAATCGAAAAATGTTGATAATCTTTATTTTCATTGGCTTCATTCGCTAAATCGGATTGATCAACTAATTGATAACCTGCTTCATCAACGATATTTTTTAAATCAGCAACAGATGTCGTTTTCGGATTATAAGTAACTGTTGCCCGATTCGTTGATAAATTAACGCTCGCTTCAACATCTTCTGCCTGATTCAAACTGCGCTCTACTGTTTGCGCACAAGAAGCACAAGACATTCCCTCAACAAGAAATGTTTGTCTGCTAGATTGTTCCATTCTTGTATCCTCTCCTTCTTAAAAATTTCATTCATAATAACACTGACATTTTCCTGGTTCACAATGACAAGTGACGACTTCAGGTGCATCAGATTGCATTTCTGTTAATAAATTTTGTAAGTTTGAAATATCATCTTTGCTCAATTCAATATCTTTTATTACTTCGTACAATAATTTCCCCTGTTTTTTATTGCAAATATGATCTAATAATTGTTGCATTTTACTGACATTGGCCTCTTGTTGACTAATTGTTGCAGTATATAGATAAGGAGATTGTGAAGTATCTTTTTCAATATATCCTTTCTTTGTCAGTCTGGTCAAAAGCGTTTTAATAGTGCCTTCTTTCCAAACTTCAGACAACATCAATGTGTCTATTAATTCGCGATTTGTCACTGACCCTAGGCTCCATACGACACGCATCACTTCCCACTCCGCTTCTGAAATGGCTAATCCTGTACTTGTGATCGTAGTCATTTCGTATTACCTCCTCGAGTTTACATTTGTATTCTATTTATAGTTTACATCCGTAAACAGATTTTGTCAAATTTTACCTTCTTATCTGTACATTACAGACAAATAAAAAAAACGATATTCATTGTAAGTAAAGAATTCACTTTCTTTATAACAATAAATATCAACCTATTAACTGATAACATCATAATTTTATTATCATTTGAATCATATTTGCTTATTTATAAAATCATCGATGATTTTCTGATACTCAGGATGAATCGTTAAGAAATAGCATCCCATCAAAATAGCAATCACTCCACCAACAATCACAACATTCAATGTAGAATAATAAAATAAACTTGCAGCTATGCCAATTCCTACTAAATAAAATAGAACATTATAAACATGAAAATAGAACTTCCAATTTTCAGTCGATTGCCCATGAAGTCTGCGCCCAATTTCTAAACCGATATCTGTTATAGTACCGGTCAAAATGGTTGTTCGTACAATCATACCTTTAAAATAAACAAACATTGCATTTTGAAAACCCAAAATAAAAGATAAAAATAACATTAAATAAAAAGAACGGGGACTAAATAGACCAAATAGTAAGATAATAAAGCCTGAAATAATAAATACACGTCCATAATTAATGCG
>JBHWOV010000031.1:0-5584 GCA_043424535.1 Aerococcaceae bacterium | reverse complement strand
TCTATATACAAAATACTTTTATAAGGTGCTATAAAATAAAAAAATCGCTTTTCAGGATAAAATCGCCATAAATAACTAAAAAAAAGCTTTATTTATGTCATCATTAAGAAATGTTATTGAAAAAAATGTAAAGAGTTTGTAGCGTTTGCTTTTTAATTATGTATAATGGTATTATGTGTTTTTAAAAACAATTTTTATGATTAGATGTGGGAGGAACCATGCAAGAAGAAATCAGTTTATTAGAACTATGGCAAATGTTACGACGTCATTTAGGAAAAATTATCGGACTGACCGTGCTAGGTGCCATTTTATCAGTGGTCTGGATGATCTTTTTTGTACAACCAAGTTATGTCTCCAATGCAGAGTTGATCGTTAATCAACCCAATAGTGGCGATCAACAAAATATACAATTAAATGAAGTCCAAACCAATGTGCAGTTAATTAATACATATCGTGACGTTATTACCGCAGACTCCGTTTTAAAACAAGTCGCTGAACAAGTGGATAATGTCTATTCTGTGCGGGAATTGGAAAATGCGATTTCCGTCAATCAGGCACAAAATTCACAGGCCTTCGAGGTGAGTGTGACATTAGATAATCCTGAAAATGCCCAAACCGTCTTAAATATTTTAATTATGATTTTCGGCGAGACACTCATTGAAATTTACAAGGGTGAAGAACCGAATATCTTTGTCTTATCTGAAGCTACTTATAATCCAGACCCGGTGTCACCGAGCTTGCCATTGTATTTAGTGCTGGGGGCATTCATTGGACTATTCTTAGGCTTATTATGGGCAATTATTAGCGAGCTGTCGGATACGACGGTTAAGGATGACGAATTCTTCGCGAATTTAGGATTGAACAGTCTAGGTGATGTGAGTGAAATTAGCGCCAAAGATGCACAAGCGACACGGATTGCGACAACACGTAATCAACGATCAACGAGAAAGTAGGGGAGAGTATGTTAAATTTATTTGGCAGTAAACGCAGTAAAACAGAACAGCGATTAACGAAAGAACAAGCGCTCGGAGCTCCCTTAATTGCGGCGATGCAACCACAGTCACTGCAAGCAGAACAATTTCGGACGATCCGAACGAATGTCGAATTCGCACAATTCGGGAAAAATACCCGTTCATTTATGGTGACGTCATCGATTCAAGCCGAAGGGAAATCAACGATTGCGGCGAACTTGGCATTGATTATGGCCCAAACAGGTAAAAACGTCTTATTAGTCGACGCTGATTTACGTAAACCAACCGTGCATCGGACCTTCCAATTAAGCAATGAAGTGGGCTTAACAACGCTCTTAATGAATCCAGAAACGCCATTTAATGCTGCGGTGAAACGAATCGCGGATTGGGACATTTATGTGCTCCCGAGTGGGTCACTACCACCGAATCCAGCGGAATTATTAGGCTCGCAAGAAATGCGTCAATTGAAGGAAGTATTCGAAGATAATTTCGATGTCATTATTTATGATGCGCCACCACTCAATGCGGTCTCCGACCCACAAATACTCGCCACCCATGTTCGGGAAGTCGTCCTTGTCTCCCGCTATGGTTATGCGAAGAAGGATGAAGTCAAAAAAGCAGTCAAATCACTCGAACAAATCGATGCGAATATTTTAGGCTATATCCTGAATAATAAGCCCGTCGGTGATGGAAAAGGGTATGGCTATGGGTATGGGTATGTGACATCAAAAGGTTAATGAAAATAAGTCGACTAATTTATGGAATAATAAAATTTCCAATCATCCAGGGAAGACATATACTTTTCTTTCCTGTGTTAGAGAGTAAAGAGCTCATTCTAAAATAGTAAATGTTTGGATAATTAGAGAGAAGGAAACTGTATCAAATCAAATATATTAATCCTAGTCAATTATGATATGGGAATTTATAATTTCAGAAAAGAGTTAGTTTTGAAATTATTGGATGAGGGATATAATGTTGTTATTTCTTCTCCATATGGGAAACGTATCGACAAGTTAGTGGATATGGGCTGTATATTTGAAGAAGTACAGTTAAATCGTCATGGAAAAAATTTTATTGAAGATTATCGTCTTATCCAAACATATCAACGACTTTTCAAAAAATACAAACCTGAAGTTGCCTTAGGCTTTACAATCAAACCGAATATTTATGGTGCGTTTGTTGCACGCAAACAGAATATACCATTTATTGCGAATATTACAGGTATTGGTGCTGCTTTAATGAATAATGGTCCACTCAAATACCTGACACTAACACTGTATAAATTAGCATTTAAAAAAGTTCATAAAGTCCTCTTTCAGAATCAATATAATTTAAATTTCTTTAAACAACACGCAATTATTAAGAACAATTATTCACTTCTCCCTGGTTCGGGTGTCAATTTGAAAGAATATAGTTTGTTGCCTTATCCAAGCGGCGAACAGACACATTTTGCCTTTATTTCAAGAATCATGAAGGATAAGGGCATCGAGGAATATATTCAGTTAGCCAAACACTTCGCAGAAACAAATGAAAACACAGTTTTCCATGTGTATGGATTTTGTGAAGAAGATTATGAAGACGAGTTGACACAACTGTCACGAGAAGGAATATTAAACTATCACGGCATGTCACAAGATGTTCATCATGAATTAAGAGGAATACACTGTGTTGTTCATCCTTCCTATCATGAAGGATTATCGAATGTTCTCCTAGAAGCGGCTTCTTCGGGAAGGCCAGTCATCGCTTCAGACATTCCAGGATGTCGGGAAACATTCGATGATGGAGTGAGTGGATTTGGATTTGAAGTTAAAAATGTTGAGCAATTAATATCACAAGTCCAGCGATTTTTAAATTTAAATCGAGATGAGCAGGCACAAATGGGCTTAGCAGGTAGAGAAAAAGTAGAAAGACAATTTAGTCGTGAATTAGTGACAGATTTATATCTAAAAGAAATACAGAATATTGGAGGAAAAGGATGAATTTATATCAAAAGCTCATAGAAGGTGAAGCAAAGTTATCATTAGTTGGATTAGGTTATGTTGGCATGCCGATTGCGGTGGCATTCGCTAAGAAAGTACCCGTCATTGGTTATGATTTGAGTACCGAGAAGATAAAACAGTATCTTAATGGTGAAGATCCGACGAATGAAGTAGGCGACGAAGCGATCCAAAATACGACTGTAGAATTTACTGATGATGCAACACGTCTAAAGGAAGCCTCCTTCCATATTGTTGCGGTACCAACTCCAATTACTAAAGATAAGGTTCCAAATTTGAAACCTGTTATATCAGCTTCAAAAACAGTGGGAAAACAATTAACGGAAGGTTCTATTGTTGTGTATGAATCGACTGTTTATCCAGGCGTGACAGAAGATATTTGTATTCCAATCTTAGAGGAAGAATCGGGATTACGTTGTGGTGTTGATTTCAATGTGGGATACTCACCAGAGCGTATTAATCCAGGCGATAAAGTGCATACACTAGAAAATATCGTGAAGGTCGTGTCTGCCAATAATGATGAGACGCTAGAAATTATAGCAAATGTTTATGAATTAGTAGTAGATGCAGGCGTTTATCGTGCTGAATCGATTCGTGTGGCAGAAGCCGCCAAAGTGATTGAAAATTCACAGCGTGATATTAATATTGCTTTTATGAATGAATTATCAATTATCTTCAATCAAATGGGAATTGATACAAAAGCGGTATTAGATGCAGCAGGTACCAAATGGAATTTCTTAAATTTTTCACCTGGTCTTGTTGGAGGACATTGTATTGGTGTAGATCCTTATTATTTAACTTATAAGGCAGAACAAGAAGGTTATCATTCACAAATTATCTTAGCTGGTCGACGAATAAATGATGACATGGGAAAATATGTAGTTGAAAATACGATTAAACAGTTAATTCAAGCCAATATTCCAATTCAAGAAGCCAAAGTAGGAATCCTGGGCTTTACTTTCAAAGAAAATACACCAGATACGAGAAACACGCGAATTATTGATATTGTAGACGAACTAGCAGAATACAATATCACACCTATGATAGCAGATCCTGTTGCGGATGCTGAAGAAGCTGAAGAAGAATACGGGTTAACATTCCATGATGTCATGGAATTAAATGATTTGGATGCACTGATTATCGCCGTTAATCATGATGAGTTCACGGATCTTCAAGGTGATATCTTAGATTCCTTCTTCAAAGATACGGATAATGAACATAAAGTTATCATTGATGTCAAAGGTATACTAAACCGAGAAGAGATGGAACAGGCGAATTATAATTATTGGAGACTATAAGAAAGAGGGATAATGTGGGATATAATGACATTCAATTTGCGGAAGACAGTCGCTTTTTGATTACAGGTGGTGCTGGATTTATCGGTTCTAATCTCGCTGAAGCATTACTGAGAATGGGTTACCATGTGCGAGTATTGGATGATTTATCACAAGGAAAACAAGAAAATGTTGATTTGTTTATTGAACATCCAAATTATGAATTTATTAAAGGCGATATTCGTGATTTTGACACTTGTATGAAAGCAACAGAGGGAATCGATTATGTTCTGCATCAAGCAGCATGGGGAAGTGTCCCAAGAAGTATTGAAATGCCCTTATTGTATGAAGACATTAATATTAGAGGAACACTGAATATGTTGGAGGCATCACGTCAACAGAATGTGAAAAAATTCGTCTATGCTTCTAGCTCATCTGTTTATGGCGATGAACCAAATTTACCAAAACAAGAAGGCATTGAAGGGAATCTATTATCACCTTATGCGTTAACAAAACGGACGAATGAAGAATATGCGAAACTCTATACTAAATTATATGATTTAGATACCTTTGGCATGAGATATTTCAACGTATTCGGTCGCAGACAAGACCCAAATGGTGCCTATGCAGCCGTTATCCCTAAATTCATCAAACAATTATTAGATGGTGAACAACCAACTATTAATGGCGATGGTAAACAAAGCCGTGACTTTACTTATATTGAAAATGTTATTGAAGCTAATCTCAAAGCATGTAAAGCAGACTCAAAATATGCTGGCGAAGCATTCAACATTGCTTATGGTGGACGGGAATACTTAATTGATGTCTATCATCATTTAGCTGAATCACTAGGTAAATCCGACATTGAACCAAACTTCGGTCCAGAACGAGCAGGCGATATTAAACATAGCAATGCGGAAATCTCAAAAGCAGAAAAAATGTTAGGTTATGATCCAGATTATAGCTTCGAACGTGGAATTAAAGAAGCGATAGATTGGTATAAAGAGAATTTGTAATTAGATAAATTGTTATGATTTCTCATTATAGGAGGTCTCATGTCAAATAAAATAAGAGTATTAAGAGTTGTGTCTTTGATGAATAGAGGTGGCGTCGAAACACAACTGATGAATATTTATAGAAATATTGATAAGGAAATAGTACAGTTTGATTTCTTAGTTACTAAAGGAGAAGCTGGGATCTTTGATGATGAAATTTGTTCTTTAGGCGGGAATATTTATTATTTACCTAAAATGAGTGAAGTGGGCATAGTAAATTATATTAAGTCAATCTGTGTTTTTTTTAAAGAGCATCATTATCTTATAGTACATTCACATGTTAACGC
>JBHWOV010000030.1:0-9344 GCA_043424535.1 Aerococcaceae bacterium | reverse complement strand
GTGTGTACACTGTATACTTCGTTATTAAGACTTAATAAGAGAGGGCGACGTCCGCCAAAAGATGAGGATTCACCTAATCGTGTTTCAGTAATTAAATTGTCATTGATTAAATCTCTGACAATTTCAGAAACTGATGCTTTATTTAGTTTTATAGATTCAGATAGTGCTGCGCGTGATATTTCTTGATTTTCAATAATGCTTTGCAGAATTAAAGAACGGTTTTCGTGTCTTAAGGAACTAGTATTTTGTGCCAAAATTATTACCTCCTGAAAATAGAAAAGTGCTTGACTTTATTAAGCGCTTTCAATACAATGAAATTGTAGTTATAGTTTGTGGTAGATTGTGTTTGAGAGTATTATATCATAGTTTTATTTGGCGTGTTGTTTTGTTTAGTTCGTTAGTTTTGTAAACTAACTAATAAAAAGGAGGAAAAAGGAAATGAATTATTTTCCAAATGTAGGTAAAGTTGAGTATGAAGGAAAAAATACAGAAAATATGTTTGCTTTCCGTCATTATAATCCTGAGGAAGTAGTTTTAGGAAAAAAAATGAAAGATCATATGCGATTTGCATTAGCTTATTGGCATGTGATGGATTATGCAGGTGCTGATCAATTTGGAGCACCAACAATGTCAAGAACTTGGCAGTCAGAAACTCCAATGGAGACTGCACGTAAACGTGTTGATGCTTTCTTTGAATTGTGCCAAAAACTACAAGTAGAATTTTTCTGTTTTCATGATGTAGATATTGCACCCCAAGGTGATTCGTTACAAGAATTCTTTAATAACTTAGACGAAATTACAGATTTAATTAAAGAAAAAATGGATGAAACAGGAATAAAATTACTCTGGAATACTGCGAATATGTTCTCTCATCCTCGATATGCGAATGGCGCGGCAACATCAAACAATGCTGAAGTTTATGCAGTAGCTGCAGCGCAAGTAAAAAAAGGATTGGATTTATCAAAAAAATTAGGCGGAGAAAACTATGTATTCTGGGGTGGACGTGAAGGATACGAATCACTTATTAATACAGATCTTAAATTAGAACAAGATAATTTAGCTAACTTCTTTAAAATGGCGGTGTCATATTCCGAGAAAATTGGTCATAAACCACAATTCTTATTAGAGCCTAAGCCAAAAGAACCAAGTACTCATCAATATGATTACGATGCTGCTACAACAATTTCTTTTCTACAAACATATGACTTAATGTCTGACTTTAAATTGAATCTTGAAGGAAATCACGCTACTTTAGCTGGACATACATTTGATCATGAAATTGCAGTTGCACGTCAACATAATATGCTTGGCTCATTAGACGCTAACCATGATGAAAAAATTTTAGGATGGGACACTGATGAATTCCCATTTGATGTTTTATGTACAACCTTAGCAATGGTCGAATTTATTGAAAATGATGGAATAGCACCAGGTGGTATCAACTTTGACTCTAAATTAAGACGTACATCTATTGATCAAGATGACTTAGTTTTAGGACATATTTTAGGTATGGACACCTTCGCTCGTTCATTTAAGAGTGCTGCAGCCATGAAAGAAGATGGCTATCTAGATAAAGTAAAATCAGATCGCTATCACAGTTTTACAGATGGTATTGGCAAAAAAATCGCAGATGGTACGACTGATTTAGAAACGTTAACAGAATTTGCATTATCAAATGGTGAGCCAGAATTAAAATCTAACCATATTGAATATATTAAAGGACGAATTAACGATTATTTAGTTTAATTTAAAGGAGAATAAGCTATGCGCAAGTATTCAAAAAAACTTTTCGCACTTCTCCTCCTTAATTTTTTTCTATTGTTATTGGGAGGATGCACATCCTCCCCAATAGAAAAAACAGAGGATAAGGACATCGTCATTGGAATTTCAATGCCTTCTAAGGCACTTGAGCGTTGGGAAAAAGATGGTAACTTTATGGTTCAACAACTTCAAAATGAAGGGTATAAGACAAATATTCAATATGCTCAAGATGGAGTTGAAACTCAAGTAGACCAAATTGAAAATTTAATCACACGCCAAGTTGATGTTCTTGTTGTCGCACCAATCGATGGAGAAGCTTTAAGTTCAGTAATAGATAGAGCTAAAAATGAAGGAATTCCAGTTATTGCATATGACCGACTCATTATGCATACTGATGGGATTGATTATTATGTTACTTTCGATTTGATAAATGTCGGTAAGTTACAAGGCGAATACATTGTTGATAAGTTAGAGTTGAAAGAAGGTAAAGGGCCTTTTAATATCGAGCTGTTTGCAGGTTCTCCTGATGATAATAATGCAAGATATTTTTATGAAGGTGCAATTAATCAATTACAACCATATATTGATAATGGACAGTTAGTGGTTAGAAGTGGACAAACCAATTTCAATCAGATGGCAACACAAGACTGGGACGGAGCCGTTGCTCAACGACGAATGGATGATATTTTATCTTCTTCCTATGGAACAGAGACCTTAAATGCAGTATTAGGGCCAAATGATGCAGTTGCACTAGGAGTTGTGTCTTCTGTTAGAGCGTTTGGATATGGTACTTCAGAAAGACCGATGCCAATTATTACAGGTCAAGATGCAGAAGTTGCTTCCGTAAAATCAATAATTAATAGTCAACAAACGATGACTGTGTTTAAAAACACTCAAGAGTTGGCTAATGTTACGGTGCAAATGATTAAAGATATTATAAATGATAATGAAGTTGAAGTGAACGATATTGAAACTTATGATAATGGTCAAAAGATTGTACCAGCTAATTTACTAGATCCTATATCTGTTGATAAAACGAATTATCACGAGCTATTAATTGAAAGCGGTTACTTAACAGAAGATGATGTCAAGTAGGTAGGTGAAATAAATGGAAACATATATTCTAGAAATGAACAATATAGGAAAATCGTTCGGTAAAGTCCAGGCCTTAAGAGAAGTAAATTTAAAAGTAAAAAAAGGGGAAATTCACTCCATCTGTGGTGAAAATGGAGCAGGTAAATCGACATTGATGAATGTGTTGAGCGGAGTGATTCCTGCGGGTGATTACGACGGAGATATTATTTATCAAGGTTCTAAGCAAAAGTTTAATAATATTAAAGAAAGTGAAGAGCTAGGCATTGTCATTATTCACCAAGAATTAGCATTAGTACCATTGATGTCAATTGCAGAAAATATCTTTCTCGGTAACGAAGTGACATCTGGTGGAAACATTTTAGATTATGATGTGATGTATAAAAAGGCAGAAGGATTATTAAAGGCTGTAAATTTGGATGAAGATCCGGAAACACTAGTGCGAGATATTGGCGTTGGGAAACAACAGTTAGTTGAAATTGCGAAAGCAATTGCTAAAGACGTTAATCTACTGATATTAGATGAACCAACTGCATCTTTGAATGAGGATGATAGTCAGAATTTATTACAGCTCATGGAAGAATTTAAACGTCAAGGAATAACTTGTATAATTATTAGTCATAAATTAAATGAAGTGATGCAAATTTCAGATTCTGTAACAATTATTCGAGATGGAGAAACCATTGAAACTTTAAGTGTAGAGAAAGATAATGTTACAGAAAACACAAT
This sequence comes from Aerococcaceae bacterium, assembly GCA_043424535.1. Taxonomy (GTDB): domain Bacteria; phylum Bacillota; class Bacilli; order Lactobacillales; family Aerococcaceae; genus DSM-111022. Next base: position 5,762 of record JBHWOV010000030.1, on the reverse strand, counting down.
AATTAAAGGAATGGTTGGTCGTGAATTAAATGATCGATATCCTACTAGAGATACTAATGTTGGTGATACTTTATTCGAGGTAAAAAATTGGAATGTATATCATCCTACTATCGATGATCGTCAAATTATCAATAATGCTAATTTTCATATTAATAAGGGGGAAGTAATTGGCATTGCGGGATTAATGGGAGCAGGACGTACAGAATTAGCGATGAGTTTGTTTGGCAAAAGTTATGGTAAAAATATTTCTGGTGAAATTTTTATTGATGGTGTTAAAAAAGATAACAACACTGTATCTCAAGCAATTAACGCGGGAATGGCATATGTCAGTGAGGATCGAAAAGGTAATGGGCTTAATTTAATTCAAGATATTCATCGTAATATTGCGATGGCTAGCTTTGATGATTTTGCAAATGGAATAGTAATGGATGAGCATGCAGAGTCACAAAACTCATTGAACTATAAAAAGTCTCTACGTATTAAATCACCAAGTATTTATCAAACTGTTGGTAATTTAAGTGGTGGTAATCAACAAAAAGTGGTATTAGCTAAATGGTTAACAACTAACCCTGATATTTTATTTTTAGATGAACCTACTCGAGGTATTGATGTGGGGGCTAAATATGAAATTTATCAAATTATTAATGAAATGGTGAATGCAGGTAAGGCTGTATGTATTATTTCTTCAGAGTTACCAGAATTGTTAGGTATGTGCGATAGAATCTACACAATGAGTGCTGGGCATCTAACAAATTGTATCGATATTAAAGATGCAAATCAAGAAGTTTTAATGGAATACATGACAAAAGAGGTGGGATAAAATGGAAAATAGTCAAAAAAAATCAACATTGGATGCGCTAGTTGCTAATTTTCAAAAATACTCTATGTATTATATTTTAGCAATATTAGTCATAGCATTTCAATTTTTAACAAATGGAGTATTCTTAAATCCAGTTAATATAACGAACGTTATTCTGCAAAATAGTTATATTCTTATTTTAGCGATTGGTATGCTCATGGTTATTTTATTAGGTGACGTAGATTTATCAGTAGGATCGGTTGCTGCATTTACAGGAGCTTTGTCTGCAATTTTTATTATTCGCATGGGGATGCCAACAGGGGTAGCAATTATTGCCTGTTTAGCAATCGGTGCACTCATCGGAGCATTTCAAGGCTTTTTCATTTCATATGTTAATGTGCCAGCCTTTATAGCAACATTAGCAGGACAATTAATATTTAGTGGTCTAACAATTGTTGTATTAGACGGTCGAACCTTAGCCCCATTTCCACCAGAATACCAGATTTTTAGCTCTGGATTTATTCCTGATGTATTTAATGGTAGCGCAGTCCATATTTTCACTTTAGTTATAGGCGTTATTGTTGGTGCAGTTTACGTTATGATATCTATATATAACCGTAATAAAAAAATTGAACAAGATATCAAAGTTGAATCTAATACAAAGTTTTATGGGAAAATGATAGCAGTAATAGTAATTGCGATAGTCTTCTCTTATGTAATGGCATTGTATGAAGGATTGCCAAATGTTTTAATCATTTTAGCGCTTCTAATTATGTTATATAGTTTTATTACAAATCGTACTGTAATCGGTCGTCGTGTTTATGCAACCGGAGGCAATGAAAAAGCGGCAGCTTTATCTGGTATTGATACTAAAAAATTAAAGCTGATTGGTTTTATGAACATGGGAATTCTAGCTGCGATCGCTGGCATTATTTTCTCAGGTCGTTTGAATGCAGCAACTGCTACAGCAGGTGGTGGTTTCGAATTAGATGCAATTGCAGCTTGCTATATAGGTGGAGCATCTGCTTATGGTGGGGAAGGTACGGTTATGGGAGCCATTGTTGGAGGTCTAGTAATGGGTGTCCTTAATAATGGTATGTCTTTAATGGGAATCGGTGTTGACTGGCAACAAGCCATTAAAGGTGTCGTGCTTTTACTAGCAGTAGCTTTTGATATCTATTCTCGGAAAAAAGTAGATTAGGAGTTTTTGAAATGAGCTATGTTTTAGGATTGGATTTAGGCACCGGTTCTTTAAAAGGAATTATTTTTGACAAGACAGGAAAATTTATCACATCTACTTCTGCAGATTATCCATTATTAAATCCAGCGCCAGGGTTTAGTGAGCAAAATCCAAGTGATTGGGTAGAAGCTTTAAAAAAAGTTTTTATAATGTTGAATAAAAAAGTACCAGATTTAAAAGAAAAACTTAAGGGAGTTAGTTTTTCAGGTCAAATGCACAGCCTAGTATTACTCGACGAGAATGGAGAGGTTCTTAGACCGTCTATTCTTTGGAATGATGTAAGAACGACAAAGCAATGTGATGCAATTATGGCTACACAAAAAGATACACTACTTTCAATTACAAAAAATATTGCATTAGAGGGATTTACGTTACCTAAAATTTTATGGGTACAAGAAAATGAACCAGAAATATGGGAAAAAACGCGCCATATTTTATTACCTAAAGATTATATTCGATATTGGTTAACTGGTAAGATGAACATGGACTATTCTGATGCAGCCGGAACTTTATTATTCGATATGGATTCAAGAAGTTGGTCGAAAACTATTGCTGAATTATACAATATACCGATAGAATATTTACCCAAATTATTACCATCTACAGGTTATGTTGGTGATGTTAAAATCACATTACAGCGAGAGTTGGGTTTTGTAAATCCGATAAAAGTATTTGCAGGTGGAGCCGATAATGCTTGTTCGGCCATTGGTGCAGGGATAGTAGCAGATGATGTTGCACTAGCGAGCATTGGGACTTCAGGTGTATTTTTAGCAACAGAAAAGAGACCATTAAAAAATTACAATGGAAAATTGCATTTGTTTCACCATGCAATGGAAGAAGGTGACTATTCTATGGGGGTTACCTTAGCAGCGGGGAATAGTTTGGACTGGTATAAGAAAACATTCGGATCAGAACAAAGTTATCAAGAATTACTTGATAATATTTCAATGATTGAACCAGGAGCAGAAGGCTTAATTTTTACACCGTACATTGTAGGTGAACGAACTCCACATGTTGATTCACAAGTTCGCGGTTCCTTTTTAGGAATCGATACTTCTCATACTTTAAATCATTTTACAAGAGCAGTGTTAGAGGGGATTACTTTTTCTTTAAAAGATTCTCAGACAATTATGAGAGAGGTTGCTAGTAAAAAATTTAATAGAATCGTATCTGTTGGTGGTGGTGCAAAAAATAAGGATTGGCTTCAAATACAAGCCGATATTTTTAATACTCCTGTTGTCACGTTAAAGGCAGAGGAAGGTCCTGGAACTGGCGCAGCAATGATCGCAGCTGTGGGCTTAAAATGGTATAACAGCTTTGATGAGTGTAAAAATTATTTTGTAGAATATACTGATGAAGTACTACCAAATAAGGATTATGTAGAAAAGTACGAAAAAATTTATAATATTTATCGTGATGTTTATGATGCCACTAAAGGCATATCTAAACAATTACAAGAATTGGATGGTGACTAAGATTGAAAGATAAACATCTATTGTTAATTTGTGCATCAGGTATTACAACAGGTTTATTGGTTAGGAATATGCAAAAAGAAGCAAAACTTAAAAAAATGCCACTACATATCTATTCTGCGCCTTCAATTACCTTAACTCAAGTATTAAAAGATCGAAAAGTGGATGGTATTTTAATTGGACCGCATATTGAACATGAATTTAATGATTTATCCAATTTATTAAATGACCAAAACATTCCATTCGGTATGATTGATGAGGAAGATTATGAGTTATTAAATAGTGGAGCTGTTTTAGAAAAAGCCCAAGAAGTATTGGATATGCAAGTATGAAATATTGGATAGAATCATTTGCAATAAATGATAGAAAATTTGTAGATGAAATATTCATTGAAAATTCCATGGGTAATCGTGTTAGTTTTTTAAATTTAGGTGCTAGAATTAATCGCTTTTTAGTTAGAGATAATAACAGGCTAGAAAATATTATTCTTGGCTATTCTTCAATTGATGAATTATTAAATGGACGTTCATACTATTACGGAGCAACAATTGGTCCTGTTGCTGGAAGGATAGCAGGCGGTAAATTTAGTTTAAATAATAAAGAGTATCAATTGGATTTAAATGATGGGGATAATCATTTACATGGTGGGCAACACGGATATGATATACAAGTATTTGATTATAGCATAGAAAAGCGAGAAAACGAGATAAGTATCATCTTTCAATTGACAAATATCGATAAAAAAATCAATTATCCTGGAAATACGAATTTTATTCTAAAACACACCTTCGACGAAGATAATAAATGGACAATTGATTATTCTGTAACAGCTGAAAGCGATACACTTGTAAATCCAACCAATCATGTTTACTTTAATTTAAATGGCGATAATTCCAAGCCGGTTATTAATCATATTTTGCATGCTAATATTGAAGGGATGATTAAGCTAGAAGAAGATGGTATACCAACTGGAAATGTGTTTCTTGACGAAGGTACTGTAATGGATTTAAATAAACCACAATCTATAAACGAAATAGTTCATAGTGAGCACATAGATATAAAAACATTTAAAGGGTTGGATCAACCATTTAAATTAGATAATGAAAAACAACCAGTAGTTACTTTGTTAAATAACGATAATGGTCGGATGATAAAGGTGTATACTGACGCACCTGTGGCAATTTTATATACGCACAACAAAATCGATACATCAATGAAAATTTGGGGTCGAGAGTTATTGCCGTTTGCTGGACTAGCTATTGAATGTCAAGGGTTTCCAGATGCTATTAATCATGATGATTTTGGGAATACGGTGCTAAAAGCTGGGGAGACCTTTATTAGTAAAACAGTTTATCAATTTTTAGAAAATAGAGGTACAATATGAATAAAGAGGATCAACAAAAATTAATGCAAATTATAATTGGTTCTGGAAAAGTGAAACTAATGGTATCTGAAGCAACACAAGTATCTAAAAATTATCGTTTTAAAGAAGCTGAGAAATTGCTTAATAATGCGAAAGAAGAACTAATTAAGGTTCATAACATTCATACAAGTATGTTAGACTCCTCAGTATATAGTGAAGATATTAATATACTAAGCATTCATTCTGAGGATCATTTGATGAGTGCTTCCTTGATGTTTGATATGGCGAAGGAGTTTATTGATGTTTATATTAGATTATCAGAAATAGAAAAAAATAGTTTGGATTCTGTCTAAAATAAGTTTGATCAATATTCTTTTAGGAATTAAGGATTCTTTGACAAATTGTGTTGATGACGATTTCTGAGCTCAAAGATGAAATCTTTGGGCTTTTTTTAATGTTTATGCAGATAGAACCCGATTATCAGTCTGAACCCGCTTGAGTACGCTGTTATTCTTTAAATGTGAAGGGGCTTACTGGATGTTACCTAGAGGAACCTTAAGTTGTTGACTTATAAAATTAGACTTTTAATGGTCGAAGCAAACATAATTATAGCCAATTTGGTTCAAGGATTTTTTATTTTTTTCGATTAACTAGCTGATAATGTGTAATGATAGTCATTCTTAAAGCATGGATGCAACATTATAACGTCTAAAGTATGAAAAAATTTAAAACTCGTGGCTCAAAGCGTATTTTTATCGATTGATATATCAATAAGTTTATAAGCCAGATTTAACTTTCGACTCAGTTGCAACAGATTATAAATCATTATCTTCTCATCACTCTCAGTATAAATTTGGTGTGCTGAGTAATTTGTCAAAATTCAAGAGA
>JBHWOV010000029.1:0-5595 GCA_043424535.1 Aerococcaceae bacterium | reverse complement strand
CGAGTATGATCGATCAACATTTTATTTACTATATTAATGAAGTCATTCGAGGTGAAGCCATACGACCATTGACTTTTATTGATGGTTTTTTAGAATCCCTTGAAATGAAAATATTAGAATTATTTGCGACCGATTTAAAAGACCTCTATCTCGAAAGTACCTCAGTCAGTATTTTCACAGATATTCTCTCACATAAAGTTTCTGAAAAATATTATCAATAAATGTCAAAATAAGTCAAAAAATGTTTGACTTATTCTGACCAATGGTGTATACTATATTTAGTCAATAAGAAAGAGATAAATTCTCTCTCTTTTTTTAAACACAAAACATTGACTAATTTTGACTAATAGAATCGGAGGTATTTCGATGATTGAAAAAATGACAACAACCATGCAACAAGCGCTTGCTGAAGCACAACAAGTTGCAATTACTCGTAAACATCAACAAATAGATATTCCACATCTTTGGTTGATTTTTGTTCAACCAGATCATTTTGCACATAAACTTTATCAGGATATCGGAACACCGATGGAATCCTTTAAAGAAATCATTGAAAAAGAAATTGATAAATTAAGTGTTGTTGAAGGAAATGTTCAATATGGACAACAAATTTCTCAACGACTCAACCAATTATTGACAGATGCAAATCAAATAGCACAAGATTTTGGCGATGAATATTTAGCGACAGAAGTATTATTGTTAGCTTTATATAAACAAGCCAATAATCCATTGACCGTTTTCTTAAATGATAATGGTATTACTGAAAGTAAATTGAAAGAGCGTGTCGAAGAATTAAGAGGAGGGGAACGTGTGACACAACAAAATCAAGAAGAAACATATGAAGCATTAGAAAAATATGCGACGAATTTAAATGATGCGGTAAAAGAAAATAAATTAGATCCGGTCATCGGACGTGACGAAGAAATTCGTGACGTGATTCGAATTTTATCCAGAAAAACAAAAAATAATCCGGTCTTAATCGGTGAACCTGGTGTTGGTAAAACAGCGATTGTCGAAGGTTTAGCACAACGTATTGTGCGCCGAGATGTACCAGAAAATCTTAAAGATAAAGAAATCTGGAGTCTTGATATGGGAGCACTCATTGCGGGAGCTAAATACCGAGGCGAATTTGAAGAACGACTCAAAGCTGTTCTAAAAGAAGTTAAAAATTCAGACGGACAAATTTTACTCTTCATCGATGAGATCCACAATATCGTCGGTGCAGGTAAAACAGAAGGTTCAATGGATGCTGGTAACCTCTTAAAACCAATGTTAGCTAGAGGTGAATTGCATACAATTGGTGCGACGACATTAGATGAGTACCGTGAACATTTTGAAAAAGACAAAGCATTAGAACGTCGTTTCCAACGTGTCATGGTATTAGAACCAACCGTTGAAGATACGATTACCATTCTCAGAGGGCTTAAAGAGCGTTATGAAATTCACCATGGTGTCAATATTCATGACAATGCGATTGTTGCTGCAGCGACAATGTCAAATCGTTATATCACAGACCGCTATTTACCGGATAAAGCGATTGACTTAATTGATGAAGCTTCCGCAACGATCAATATGGAATTGAATTCCGTACCGATTGAAATGGATACCGTTAACCGCCGCTTAATGACGCTTGAAATTGAAGAGGCCGCACTGAAAAAAGAAACCGATGACGCTTCGAAAAAACGTCTAGAAATTCTTCAAGAAGAATTAGCGGATTTACGCGAAGAAGCCAATAAACTAAAAATGCAATGGGAAGAAGAAAAAGCATCCACTAATTTAATTCGTGATAAACGTGAAGAATTAGACCAAGCGCGTCATGACTTAGAAGATGCGCAAGGTAATTACGAATTAGAACGTGCAGCAGAATTGCAACATGGGATTATTCCGAAATTAGAACAAGAAGTTCGCGATTTAGAAGCAGAACACGAAGCATCGATGGATGAAGATTCTGTTCGTTTAACCCAAGAAGCAGTAACCGAAGAAGAAATTGCTAAAGTAGTCGAACGATTAACAGGAATCCCTGTCGCGAAATTAGTCGCAGGTGAAAGAGACAAATTATTAGCACTTGATGAAACACTTTCTGCACGTGTCATTGGACAAACAGAAGCAATCGACCGCGTAACGGAAGCCGTTTTACGTTCAAGAGCAGGTATTCAAGACCCATCTAAACCAATCGGTTCCTTCCTATTTTTAGGGCCAACCGGTGTCGGTAAAACAGAATTAGCCAAAGCGCTCGCCGAACAATTATTTGATTCAGAGGATCATATGATCCGAATTGATATGTCTGAATAGATGGAGAAACACACTGTGTCTCGTCTAGTAGGAGCACCTCCTGGCTATGTCGGACATGAAGATGGCGGACAATTAACTGAAGCAGTACGTCGTAATCCATATACCATTGTCTTACTTGATGAAATTGAGAAAGCTCACCCAGATGATTTCAATATTTTATTACAAGTCTTAGATGATGGCCGTCTAACAGACTCCAAAGGACGTGTCGTTGACTTCAAGAATACAGTCGTCATTATGACTTCAAATGCTGGCTCACAATACTTATTAGATGGTGTTGATGAACAAGGTAATATTACCGAAGAAGCCAGAGAACAAGTTGAAACAACGCTCAAAGCTACCTTTAAACCAGAATTCTTGAATCGTATCGATGATATCGTTATGTTCTCACCATTAACATTGAATAATATGACGAAAATCGTCTTCAAAATGATTCAACAATTATCTGGGCGTCTAGAAGAACAAGAGATCGATCTAAGAATTACCGAAGAAGCAGCTAATTGGTTAGCTGAACAAGGATATGATCCAGTTTATGGTGCTAGACCATTACAACGTTTCATCACAAAACAATTAGAAACTCCATTAGCACGTGCAATCATTTCTGGAAAAGTCATGCCACAATCCATAGTGACAGTGGAATTAGAAGATGACCAATTAGAATTTGAAACGGAATTAATTGACGATGCTGAATAATTTACAACAAGTCGAGGATAATATGCCTCGGCTTTTTTATTGTGCCAAATAAAAATTAAATCAAATAAGTGCTATTATCTTTTAAGTGTTAAAAAAACTGTGGTAATATATTAAATCAGAAAGGTTGTGATAAATTGGATAAATTTAAGAAAATTGACAGAATGATCATGAAATATTTGTTCATCATTATTCTCGTTATCTTTGTAGTATTAAATCATCGGATGATTTTTAGTTGGTTGGGCAACCTTTTTACAGTGTTATCCCCCATTTTATTCGGAGCAGTGTTAGCTTATATTTTGAATATATTAATGGAATTTTTTGAGAGACACTATTTTCCAAATAAGGAAGAGGATTGGGTTCAATCAACACGCCGACCAGTTAGTATATTGTTAGCGATTGTCGTTATTATTTTAGTTTTATTTTTCGTGATGCGCTTAGTCATTCCGCAATTGCTATCCGTATTCGAACAAATATTATCGATATTACCAACATTAGCTGAAAATCTTCGTCAATGGGTGATTCGTAATGAGGAATTATTCCCACCAATTGCAGATTTTGTTCAACAGTGGGACTTTAATTGGCAAAATATTGTTCAAAATACGCTCAATTTTGTTAATAATGTCACGGGATCATTTATTAATACCGCATTTTCAACAGTGACATCAGCCTTTGGTATTGTCGTGAATCTGTTTCTTTCATTAATGATCGCCATTTATATTTTATTTTCCAAAGAAAAATTAAGAGATAATTTTTCTTTAGTGTTACGGACATATTTGTCATCGAAGAATTATCGTCGTCTCACTTATTTTGGTCGTGTAATGGACGAGTCATTTCGTAACTTTATCACTGGTGAAGTGATTGAAGCAGCGATTTTAGGGATGATGGTAACAGTGGGAATGTTAATCTTCCAATTCCCATATGCAACGATGATTGGTGCTTTAACAGGGGTTACCGCGATTATACCTATCTTAGGGGCGTATCTCTCAGGTGCGGTTGGATTCTTATTGATTTTGATGAATTCACCAGTACAAGCACTACTCTTTATCGTCTTCATTGTCGTCGTTCAACAAATCGAAGGTAACTTAATTTATCCTCGAGTTGTGGGGAATTCCATCGGCCTACCTGGTCTATGGGTTTTAATAGCTGTTACAATTGGTGGCGGTGTATGGGGCATTCCAGGAATGCTAGTTGCGGTCCCATTAGCATCTGCATTTTATCGCATGCTTAAGGATGATGTTAAAAAGCGTACTGAAATTAGTGATCAACGCATTGAATCAACCGATGAATATCAAGGGATTATTAGCTAATTGACACACCAAATTGAACTTCCAAATGTATTCCTATGAATGAATTAAAAGGGTCAGTTATAAGCTGATCCTTATTTTTATTGACACAATCTTTGAAATTTCAAAGATTATTAATATAAGCCTTGTCAAAATGCCTGATATCATATATAATGTTTGATGGTTGTAATGACCAAAAAACGCACAATAGTGGATAATTATCAGGGTGCTTTCTCACGGGAGTCTGGTAATCAGCGAAACTATTGGTGGACAAAAACCAAAGGAGAATGAATTATGGCAGTAATTTCTATGAAACAATTATTGGAAGCCGGAGTGCACTTCGGTCACCAAACACGTCGTTGGAATCCTAAGATGAAAAAATATATCTTTACAGAGCGTAATGGGATTTATATCATCGACTTACAAAAAACCGTTAAATTAGTCGACGAAGCATACAATGCAATGCGTGACTATTCAGCAAATGGTGGTGTTGTATTATTTGTTGGTACTAAAAAACAAGCACAACAATCAATCCAAGAACAAGCTGAACGTGCAGGACAATATTATGTAAATCACCGTTGGTTAGGTGGATTATTAACAAACTGGGAAACAATCCAACAATCAATCAAACGTCTAAAATCTATCGAAACAATGCAAGAAGATGGTACATTTGATTTATTACCTAAAAAAGAAGTCGGAGAATTATTAAAAGAATTAGATCGACTTGAATCAAACTTAGGCGGAATCAAAGATATGCCTCGCTTACCAGATGTAATTTACATCGTTGACCCACGTAAAGAACACATTGCTGTTCAAGAAGCGAATAAATTAAATATTCCAATCATTGCAATGGTTGACACGAACTGTGATCCTGATGAAGTGGATGTTGTTATTCCTTCAAACGATGATGCAATTCGTGCAATTAAATTAATTACGACAGCAATGGCTGACGCAGTGATCGAAGGAAATCAAGGACAAGCAAATGATAGCGAAGATGAGCAATCAGATAGTGAATTCTTTGATAATTTATTCGATAATGACGACGAAGATTCAGAAGAATCTGCTGAATAATAGAGGAAATTTACCGTTCTTACCAGACAATGTTAGGTGATAGGCCTTATTATTGGTAGGAACGGTTTTTTTAAAGAGGTTGTTCTAACGATTTATTAATGCAACCGACTCATTAAAGTGATATACTATAATAGAAATTAGTTATTGGGAGGAATTTATTAATGGCAAATATTACTGCAAAACTTGTTAAAGAATTACGTGACCGTACGGGCGTTGGAATGATGGATGCAAAAAAAGCACTCGTTGAAGTTGACGGTGA
>JBHWOV010000028.1:0-3321 GCA_043424535.1 Aerococcaceae bacterium | reverse complement strand
TCGTATTACACACATATAAACATATGGTTGTTTTAAGAGTTATTAATATTTGGGAGGAAACAAAATGGGAGTTATTCGAAATGTTATTGGAGTTCTATTAATACTAATAGTTGCATATTTATTATCTGGAAATCGCAAAGAAGTGAAAAATAGGATTCCCAATATATTGGTGATGTTTGTATTAATACTGGTTATTGCTTTTATCTCTTTACGTACCTCATTAGGAATCACCATCTTGACAGGGATTTCTGATTTCTTTTCATGGTTGAATGAACAAGCTGCGGTAGGAGTTGATTTTGTTTTTGGCGGTATTCAAATTGGAGAAGGTGCTTCTGTGTTCTTCTTTAATGTACTACTTCCAATCATTTTCTTCTCAGCTTTAATTGGTATATTAGATTATTTAAAAATATTGCCATTACTTATGAAAGCAATAGGGTGGCTGATTAACAAATTATTAGGTGTAGGTGAGTTAGAAGGACAATATTCTATCATGACTACAATGGTCGGTCAGCCGACAGTATATGTTACTATTGCAGATCAAATCCGCAATATGAGTGGAAAAAGACTATTCACTTTCTTATTAGTATCTACTTCAACAGTTTCAGCTGCTATGTTAGCAGCATATATGGAAATGATTCCTGGTGAATATGTTGTTGTAGCAGTTTTGCTAAATATTTTTGCAGCATTCATCATCTCCAGCATTATAAATCCATATGATGTAGATGAAGAAAATACTATTATGCAGGAAAATATGGCACATGGATCTATAGGTGGTGTAAACACTGAAGCACGTAACGATTCTGAAGATGTAGAAAAAGTAGAAGAAGTTAATGAAATTGATAATCCTTCAGAAGCGGAAGGGGAAGAAAGACAAAATTTGATTTCAGTAATTTCAGATTATATTTCCAATGGTTGGGATATGGCTGTAAGCATTGCAGCAACAATGATTGGGTTTGTAGCACTAATTACATTTTTAAATAGTGGCTTAGAAGCAATTGTTGGAATTTCATTTACTGAAATTGTTGGTTATGTTTTCTCACCAGTAGCTTTCTTGATTGGTGTTCCAACTGAAGATATTGTGCAGGTAGGATCAGTTATGGCTCAAAAATTATTTACAAATGAGTTTGTAGCATAATCTGAAGCAGGTAGTTTAGCAGGACAAATTTCTGAAAAATCGTTAGCGATGATTTCAGTATATTCAATGAGTTTTGCTAACCTTGGTACTTTAGGAATTATCCAAGGCGGAATTAAATCAATTAGTAAAAGTAAAGCTAATGAAGTTTCCGGGTATTTAGGAAAAATTTTGGTTGGTTCTATTTTATCTTCATTATTAGTCGCTGCTATTGTAGGAATGTTTTTCTAGAATAAAATAAATGTTTATGTGATTATTTAGGGGGGAATTGCAATGAAAAGTGAAAAGTACGTTGCTGTTGTTGGTGGACTGAACTTAGATATTGCTGGTCTATCTGGACCTGTTTATCGTGAATATGACTCCAATATTGGGAGAATTTCAACTAATACAGGAGGTGTAGGTCACAATATTGCATTAAATTTAGTTAACTTGGAAGTACCAACTTATTTAGTAACAGTGTATGGTGATGATTACTTTGGTGAAATATTACAAGCAGAATGTAATGAAACAGATGTAAGATTAGACTATGCCCAAGAAGTAAAAGGAGAGTCTTCTTCTACTTATCTTTATGTTACTGATAATCATGGTGATATGGTTACTGCAATAAATGACATGGATATAGTAAAATTAATTAATCCTGATTTTTTAGCTGAAAGGTTAGAATTCTTAAATGGTGCAGAATTACTTGTGGTGGATGGGAATTTGACACAGGAAGCTATTGAATGGTTAGGAGCTAATATTGAAATACCAATTTTTGTAGACCCCGTTTCAGTAACAAAAGCAGATAGATTCATCACTGAATTGGATAAAATTGATACTATAAAACCAAATGAGTACGAAATTGAATTATATACTGGTGTTAAAGTTACCGATTTAGAAACAGCAGAAATAGCTGCTGATAAGTTACTTGATAAAGGTGTCCGAAATGTATTTATTTCTTTAGGAAAAAAAGGAATATTGGGAGCAAATAAAAATAATAAACATTTAATAGAGCCAATTCCAGATATTGATATTAAAAGTACAAACGGCGCTGGAGATACTACAATGGCTACCTTAGCTTGGGCAAGATATTACTACGGAGAAGCTTTACCTATTGAAGAAGTCTGCCAGTTCTCACAGGCTGCAGCTAGTATAAGTTTAGAATCATGTGAAGCTTGCGCACCACAATTAAATGTTACGGATGTTATTAAAAGAGCAGTCAAAAATTATGGGGGTAATGAATAATGGTAGTTAAACAGATTTATTCTATTGTAAATTATAATGAAGCAGTACAATGTTTAGACGCGGGGGCAGATCATATTGGATTGGTGCCTCAACAGCGTGGGGGGATTATTAACCACCGTGTCCATTGGGAAGTTGCAGATCGTATTTACAGAGAATGTGAACGTCGTGGTAAAAAAGGAATTGCGATTATGTTGAATTGGGATCCAGAAGAAATGTTATTTATTGCAAAAAAATTACGTCCACAAATTGTTCATATCGCTGGCATGGATTATACTGCAGATGCAGATTTTACTAAGAAACTTAAAGAAGTTTCCCCTGGCACTGAACTAATGTCTGCCGTTTTAGTTGATGGCCCAGGAGCAGTTGATCGAGCTAAAGAATTAGCAGAATTTTCTGATTATTTATTGACTGATACTGGATTAGCAAAAGAAACTGGTATTGGTGCAAGTGGTGAAGTTCATGATTGGGACATTGATAAAGAAATAGTTGAATCTGTAGATATACCAGTCGTCATTGCTGGAGGATTAGGTCCAGATAATGTTGAGGAATGTATTAAACATATAAAACCATTTGGTGTTGACTCCTTAACTAAAACTAGCTATAAATATGATGACGGTGTCATTGAAAAAGATATTCCTAAGGTAAAAGAATTTTGTGAAAGAGCTGATAAAGCAGCTGAGAAGTTAGAAGTATAAATATAAGGGGTGATTTGTTAATGAATTATAAAGCACAGCAATTAGTTAAAGTCGCAGTAACATATGATTTCAGTGAAACAGTTATAGAAACGTTAAAGGCTAAAGATTATAAAAATGTTTTTTTAGCTGTTGATAAATTTCTATTAGAATCTAACACTATAAAAAAATTATTAGAACAATTCGACCAAAATAATATTAAATATTATGTTTATGATGAAATTGTTCCCAATCCACCTGTTGAATTAGTAAATGAGGGAGCAGATATATTCA
>JBHWOV010000027.1:0-5814 GCA_043424535.1 Aerococcaceae bacterium | reverse complement strand
GTAGTGTCAAAGGATGTGACCATAATTTAGGGAAGAGTGAACCTGGTACTGTTGCAATATCTGCACCTGCTAGAGCTGTTGCTTCAAAGTGGCCAATATGACGAATGGAAGCAGCAATGATTTCTGCATCTAAACCGTAATTATCTAATACAATGCGTAAATCGGCAATTAATTCCATCCCATTATTCCCCATATCATCGATACGTCCAATAAATGGTGAGATATAAGTTGCGCCTGCTTTTGCAGCTAATAATCCTTGCGCAACTGAGAAAATCAGTGTCACATTCGTTTTAATTCCTTCTTGTGACAGAGTGTTGACAGCTCTTAAGCCTTCTTCTGTCATTGGGATTTTTACAACGACATTATCGGCCCATTTCGCTACTTGTCGTGCTTCTTCAACCATTCCTTCATAATCTAAAGCAACAACTTCTGCCGAAACCGGTCCAGAAATTACAGACGTAATTTCTTTAATAACTGTTTCAAAATCTTGACCTTCTTTTGCAATGAGAGAAGGATTTGTTGTCACACCGTCCACTAATCCTAAATCATTAATTCGTTTAATCTCATCGATATTTGCAGTATCTAAAAAGAATTTCATTTTATTCCTCCTTAATTTAGCACTCTATGTCATATGTTAACGCCTTCAGTATATCATTAGCTATAAACCAACTCAAATGTATTTATGTTTGAATGACGTGTTTATTTTGTATAATAACACATCAAATATTTAAAAAACCAGCACTTAAAATGCTGGTAATATGAATTTAATCATTATTTTCTTTTCTTCGTTCTAGTACATCATCAATCGCTTGTTTAGCACGTTTTTCAATTTCATCATGATATTTATTTGCTTCAACTGCTTGATCACGATCTTGTTCTTTTTCTTCTTCATTTTGTTGAATCGCTTCTTGTCGCAATTCCTCTGCTTGAATTGCAGCTTCTTCTTTTAATCTTTTTCCTTCAGTGATTGCTTCACTTAAACGTTCATCAGCTTGGTCTTGCACGCTTTCACGCGTGGTTGTAATATTTTCTTTGATAGTAGATTCAGCTTGCTCAGCCTTTTCACCTGTTTCTTGCTTAAGGGCAGCTTCACTTCTTTCGCCACTTGCAGCTTGCGCACGAGCTTCCCCAGCTACTTGTTGAGCGACTCCCTCTGCTTGTAATTGTGAATCATCTATTGCTTTACCGATAGATTCTTTCGCTTTACCCACTAACTCATCTTTTTGACCTTTAATATTTTCCCAAGTATCAGTCATATTCATGTCCTCCTAGCTACACTCATATTTCTTTATATGAACATTATAACATTCAATTCTTATATCATGAACTAATATAGTTACAATGAGCACAATTTAATCATTGAGATAATCTAGAGCAACTTTTACGAATCCGGCCGTTCCACGGTATAATTGACTTTCATCAATATCAAACTTCGCATGATGATGTCCATGAAATTCACCGTCAATATGCCCAGGATTAACGAGGAATAAAAATGTTCCTGGAGCTTGTTGCAGATAATAAGCATAATCTTCGCCACCCATCAATGGTTCATTTAATTCAACCATCGTACCTGGTTCAAATAATTCTGCTAGTGACTGAACAATACTTTCAGTCGCTTGATGATCATTGATGACTGGAGGATATTTGTAATCATAAGTGACAGTACATTTTACATTCATCGCCTGTCCGATGCCATTAGCAATTTGTTCCATTCTAGAATGAATATCTTTACGAAGCGCATCATCAAATGTTCTAACTGTCCCTTCTAATTCAACCGTATCAGGAATCACATTTTGATTATATCCTCCCTCAACGCGAGTGATAGATACTACCGCAGGATTGACTGCTTTTATATTACGACTCTTAATGGTTTGAAGAGCTGTAATTAATTGACCAGCGGCAGCGATTGGATCTTGAGAGTTTTCAGGATAGGCACCATGATAACCTTTTCCTTCAATTTCAATTAAGAAACGGTCCATTGAAGCCATCATCGGACCAAAGCGATAACCAATTTGTCCACTTTGTGTTTCATTATCTAAATGTCCAGCGTGAAATCCGATCATTTGAGTAACATCAGGCTTTTTCATTGCACCTTCTTTTATCATCGGTTCTGCGCCGCCAGGATACTCTTCGCCTGGTTGAAAAATTAATTTGACTGTCCCGGAAAATAAATGACGTGATGCTTGCAATATTTTTGCAGCTCCTAATAACATCGCTGTATGTCCATCATGGCCACAGGCATGCATCTTCCCGGTATGCGTCGAAGCAAATGGCAATCCTGTTTCTTCTTCAATTGGTAAAGCATCCATATCTGCACGCATACCTAAGACATAATCTTTACTCGGACCATTCGTTGGTTTCGTTCCAGCAATATGTGCGACAATTCCATTGCCATCAACATAACTCGCATCATATTCAATGTTCAATTCTTCTAATACTTGTGTTACATAAGCCACTGTTTTTGGTAATTCTAATCCCAATTCTGGTATTTGATGCAAATCACGACGCCAAACAATGACTTGTTCTAATACATCCTTTGATGCTGTTAATATATCCATTCAATCACTCCTAAAAAATTCTAAAGAAAAGTTCAGATAAGAAGACACATGATAACACGGTCCCAATAATAACTAATAAAGATACCACAATCCCTTTAAAACCAATCTGTTTGAAGGCTGGCCAATCTCGACCAACAGTGACCCCAGCATAACCTAAGATTGGCGTACAAATTGCTAGTAAACTAATATTTTCAACATCATTAATGACAGTTGCAGCAATTGGTGACCAAGGCATAGCAAATAATATTCCTACTAATGAAATATAGGCCGCTGCAGGCAAATCAAGGGGAATTATTTCTTTTAAAATGAGTCCGATAAATGTGATAATCAGTAGCCAACCCATGCCTTTTAAGGAACCAACTAATTCACCACCATAACCAATTAAATTTCCCACTAATACCATTAATGAAAAAATAAGTAAGACAATTAACCAATCAATAATCGTATCTTTTGAAAGCTGCTTCATCATTTTCCAGTTCCTTTCACTTTTGATAATCCTTTATAAGCCCACTCCGTCAAAGGGAGTCCGATAAAGATAGCAGTATATACAGCAATGACCGATGATACTATATTGGATACAGCAGCATATGCTTCTAATTCTGTCTGTAATTCAGGGAATCGTTCAATTAGAGTTCCTAATCCACCAACCATCATTGAAGCCGAACCTATCCCTGTCGCTAGCGCTAAAGAATGCGGTCGAATGAAGGAAACTTCTGATAGAATTGACATTAATAGACTGACAACAATCACGCCAAAAATCGTTCCAACAATATAATTAACCATCACTCCTCTAAATTCTGGAGATTCTGCTCCATATCGTTCAGAAATTAAAGCCACATTGGCTTCACGACTGACCCCAAAGCTCATACCAATGGATTCACGACCCATATTAAATAAGAGTACAGCTACTGGTAGTCCAAGTATAAAAGAAAAACCTTCACCCAGGTTTTGTAAAGTAATGGCCAATCCAGAATTGAGTACTTCTTCAATTGAAGCTCCACTGGATACGCCAAGTTTTGCAAGTAACATTCCCCCAGTTAATGCCATCATAGCAGAAGCATTTTGCACACTTTGTGAACTAAAAAGTGGTTTCTTCGGAACAATATAAATCAAAGCCATAATGAGCATTGAAAATATCAGAGGTGCTAAAGTAAATGAAAATCTTCCAAGTGGTACTCTCACTGAACCAATAAGTTCTGCAATTATAGAAGCAATGAAAACCAACAAATGTAAACGATAATCTTTCCATAAAATTTGTTTTTTCATAATTTTCTCCTTAATATTTAATATTTATCATTCTATCAGCAAAGTACATATTGTCAATGTTTTTTATAATTAAGATCAGAAAAAACACTCTGCCATAATCAAATGACAGAGTGTTTTTGTTTTCGTCTCATTTAATTTTAATCTTCAAACCATGGTACTAATGGATTTTCTGTTCTTTCCATTGCATCAACGATTTCTTTACCTTCTTCGTCAAATTGAAGCATACAATAATATGGATCGTGGAAGAAAATGAATTTAGTATTCGCTTGATATAATTGTGGTAACCAAAAGTTTTTGGCTTTTATCGAATCCATCGGATAATCATCGACCCCTCCGACATATAGAGGATGAAAATGCACATGAGTTAGTACTAGGTCAGCCATATAAACCATTGATTCACCTTTTTGTGTCAACTTAATGATACTATGCCCATTAGAATGGCCACCTGTATGAAACATTTCGACACCAGGTAAGATTTGAATATATTCTGGAAAAGTCTTCACTTGATCTGTGATCGCTTCCCAATTTTGTTTCTGATAAGTACTACGAGTCCGCATGTTAGGATTTCTAACTTCATTCCATTCGATTTCAGACATATAAATGGTTGCTTTAGGAAAAGCGGATACATAATTATCTCCTTCAAGTCGTGTCAATCCATTTGCGTGATCACTATGCATATGTGACATCAAAATAATATCGATATCTTCATTAGTTAAATTTAGTTTTTTCAATGACTCTGGAAATAAGGACGTTTCTCCCAAAATCCCTTGATTGCGTGCTCCTTTTTTGTCAAATTTATTTGGATCAATGGCAGTATCGATTAAAATATTTAAGTTTTGATATTGAACAAGAATAGGATTTGTTTGTGATGGGATCTGATTATTATCATTAGCTGGAAACTTTTTTGCCCATACAGCTTTAGGCACTGGGCCAAAGATGGTCCCCCCATCATTGTACATCCGGGTACCACGTAAGAAACTTACGGTCATGTCATGAAAATTTATTTGATCCATAAAATCGCTCCTTCTTAATTATTAAACAATTTTGTTTTTGTACTCCTAAAAATGTGTTATATTGAATGCAATCAAATATAATTTTAAAGGAGATACAATATGGAATGGTTTCTACAATTGAGTCCGATTGTTCAAGCTGGATTTGCCGGTGTATTCACCTGGTTATGTACAGCCCTCGGTTCAAGTTTAGTATTCTTTGTTAAAAAAGTAAATGTTAAATTATTAGATATAATGAATGGTTTTGCGGCAGGTGTTATGATGGCTGCTTCTTATTGGTCACTTTTAGCTCCTGCGATTGAACATTCAGAAGATATGGGCTATGGTGTTTGGAGTTTTGTGCCAGCACTTGTCGGGTTCGTTGCAGGTGGTCTCTTCTTACGACTGATTGATGTCATTGTTCCTCATTTACATTTTGGAGATCGTCGCGATCAAGCAGAAGGCCCAAAAACAACACTTTCTTCAACTGCTTTACTCTTTTTAGCTATTACGATACACAATATACCAGAAGGTTTATCCATTGGTGTTGCATTTGGGTCATTGGCTTTTGATCCTTCTCGTGCTGCTTTTGCTTCAGCCATGGCTTTAGCTATTGGGATTGGTTTACAAAACTTCCCTGAAGGGGCTGCTTTAGCATTACCAATTCGTGCAGAGGGAACATCTGCCGGACGAGCCTTTAATCTCGGTCAAGCCTCCGCCTTGGTTGAGATTGTTTCCGCAATTCTCGGTGCATGGTTAATCAATCAAGTCTATGCTATTTTGCCTTATGCATTAGCTTTTGCTGCTGGAGCAATGGTCTTCGTATGTGTTGAAGAGTTGATTCCTTCATCACAATCACATGATAATACTGACATTGCAACCATGTCATTCATTGTCGGCTTTGCTGTAATGATGACATTAGATGTAGCCCTCGGCTAATTAATTTTAAAAAAGAGTCTAGAACTTTTGTTCTAGACTCTTTATTTATATAACTATTAAAA
>JBHWOV010000026.1:0-21707 GCA_043424535.1 Aerococcaceae bacterium | reverse complement strand
TTAGTAATTTGATAGATAAGAAAAATAATAACGAGAAGATAAATAATTCCCCAAATAGAAAAAGTAAATGAAGCAGGTGTGATTTGATTTCGATACTGATTTGAAATTTCCTCTTGTGTTGCTCCAAACCAGCCAAACATTGATCCATAATTGATAACTAATGTGACGAGAAACATCAGTATGGAAAATATTGGCAGTCTAAGATACAAATTTTTGTTTTGATTCATAGTAGGCTCCTTTTCTTGACTGTGTAAATAAGTGAAAACAATAAAATACTGTGTAGTGTTTTATTAAGACGGTTCAGATTATACAGAAATAGGTTGTAAAAAACAACTCAAACAATTAATATATAATTATTGAATTAAAAGGATGATAAAAAATGGATTTTATTTGCTTTATGAATATTTTTTATAAATATGGAAAACGATTATTAGAAGAGATGTTAGTTGATGTTGAATTAAATATGCAGGCATTAATAGTGATATTAGTCATTGATGCCTCAGAAGGAATATCCCAAAGTCGGCTAATTAATTTTACGGGCATTGATAAGGGCAATTTCTCAAAATTTTTAAAAAAATTAGAGAAGCAAGGCTATATCTTTCGTGAAGAGAGTGACGAATTGCCTGGACAAAATAGCTGTTATTTGACTACAAAAGGTAAAGAAATGGTTCCTGTGCTTAAAGAAATACTGACTGAATGGCAAAATCGAATCACAAACCAAATGAGTCATGATGATTTTAAGACTTTTAATAAATTAAGTTTCGATATTTCGAACAATCTGTTCAAAGAATTAAATATAGGATGGTAAGTGGTAAAATGAAGAAAAAAGTGAGTGTAATAGGTGCTGGTATGGGGGGCTTATCAGCAGCCATTGAATTGATTTATAGTGGATATGATGTCGAAATATTCGAACAAAATAATCAACCTGGTGGTAAAATGCATCAATTATCTTTTGATGGCCATACTTTTGATGTGGGGCCAACATTGGTGATGATGCCAGAAATTTATGAAGAAGTATTTACAAATGTTGATCGCAATCCTGAAGATTACATTTCATTGATTAAATTAGATCCAATGTATGATGTTTACTTTGCAGAAAATTATCGTCACTATAGTCTTAATTCTGATTTATTAGAATTGATGAAAATGGTTGAATCAATGGGTGAAGAGACGGCTGATGGTTTCCTGCGTTACTTATCAGATATTTACCATCGTTATCAAATCGCCTTAAAATATTTTATACGGCGTCCATTTAGACATAAAAAAGATATTTATAATCCTAAGATGCTTATTCAAGCATTGCGATTGAAAACATTTGATTCAGCTAAAAATATGATGGCAAAATACATTCCTAATAAAGACTTGCAAGAAATGTTAAGCTTTCAAACATTATATATTGGCGTATCGCCGAAGCATGGTCCGTCTTTGTATAATATTATCCCGATGATTGAATTGCTTTATGGAGTTTGGTCATTAAAAGGTGGCATGCATGCAATGGCAGAAGCAATGGAAAAATTATTTTTGGAATTGGGTGGTACCATTCATTACGACGCCAAAGTTGATAAAATCGTCACAAAGGATAAACGAGTTGAGGGTATTATTGTGAATGGTGAATTTGTGCCTTCTGATATCGTTGTGTCCAATGCTGATTTTCCATATACAATGGTGGAATTAATTAATGATGATAGTGTACGAGGTAAATATACTCCGGCAAAAATAGAATCCATGGACTATTCATGTTCCTGTTTAGTATTTTATTGGGCTGTAGATGGAGAATATGATCATTTACCGGGACATACTTTTATTATTAGTGAAGATTTAGATAAGAATTTAGACCAAGTATTTTCTGGTGAACTGATTGACGAGCCATCTGTATATTTATCTGTTCCTTCTAATATCGATAAGGAAATGGCACCTGAAGGCAAATCGAGTTTTTATTTATTGATACCTGTTTCCGAATTGGGCGTAGCCAAATATGACTATACTGAAGAACTCATTGATTATTATCGCCAAAAAGCGCTTGGTCATTTGAAACAATTACCTGGTTTGGAAGACATTGATCGTCATATCGATCGAGAAGAAATATTCACTCCAATGGATTTTGAATCTACTTTCTCAGCATATCGAGGCGCAACATTTGGTTTGCAACCAACATTGAAACAAAGTAATCACTGGCGCCCGCAAGCCAAATCATTGGACTGTGAAGGTTTATATTTCACGGGTTCTTCTACGCTTCCGGGTGCAGGGGTGCCAATTGTTATAGAGAGTGGTCGCATTTGTGCAAGTGAAATAAGAAAGGATTATTATTAAAATGACAGAAAGGAATATACAGAAAGCTTTTCAAGTGTCTGTAGAGTCCATTAAATTGCATTCCAAAAGCTTCTACCAAGGATTTAAGATGCTTCCTAAGAAGAAGTTTTTATCGGTAGCGAGCCTCTATGCTTTTTTTAGAACAGCTGATGATATTGTGGATGAGTCAACAAATAATGATGAAGCATACAAGCAATTAGATGCGTTAAAACGAGATGTTGAATCTATGTATGAAGGTCATGATCGAAAAAATAATTATCTCTGGTGGCCAGCATTTGAACATACTGTTGATGCTTATAATATCCCTAAACAAGGATTTATGATGCAGATTCAAGGACAAAGTTCAGACCTTGAATTTCAGGATATTCAAACACTGGCTGAATTGTTAGATTATTCACGATTAGTAGCAGGGTCAGTTGGTAGAATCATGTTGCCGATACTATGTCAGAATACTGAATATCGTCAAGATAATGATTTACTTATTTCTTGTGAGAATTTGGGTATTGCAATGCAAATCACCAATATTTTAAGAGATGTTGGCGAAGATTTGAGAGAACGTAATCGAGTTTATCTTCCGAAAGATTTATTGGAAGAATATCATTTATCAAAGGATAGATTAAAACAATTAATCACTGGTGAAGGCAATCAGGAAGAGATGAATTATTTTATTCAATTATGGGAATCATTGGCCCAATTATCTGAGAAATATTATGAGAGCTTTGATTCATCATTAACGAAATTAGATGAAGATTCAATTTATCCTCTTTATGCAGCATCACTCATTTACCGTGCTATATTAGATGAAGTTCGAGAGAATAATTATAATTGTCTAACTCAGAAACAATACGTCAATAAAGGTAAAAAATTAAAAATAATGCATCAAGCAAAGAAAGATTTAAAAGATATACTTTAATGTTAAAAAACTGAATTAATAATGAGTACATAATGGATAGCAATGTCTATCCATTTTTTTATTGCAATAAAATTTTGAAAGAGGCGTGTAAAAGAAACTTGCTATTTTAAAGCGCTTTATATTTACTTTAATTTTACAAAAAGTTAACTAGAATTTAATATGCAAAATGTATGATACTTGTAATAATTAATTAGGAGGAAGATATGTCGACATTGGCTGTATTGCAACTTTCAGATACACATTTTCGATTACAATATGATGAAGAATTAGAAGAGATGGGTATTGAATATTACCCACCACATATATTAGAAACATTTTTAAGCACGTTTCATTATCAATCAATTGATTGTGTTGTTATTACTGGGGATTTAGTTCATGAAGGAACAGTGGAAGATTATCAAGCTTTTGAGAGTTTGGTTAAAAAATATATTCCTGAGGAGATTCCAATTTATTATACATTGGGTAATCATGATAAGCGGGATCAATTTTATCTGGGAATGAAAGATATTCTAGAACCGCGTTCACAAAATGTTAATTTATCAGAGCAATTATATGATTATATCGTCGATACAGAACATTATCGCTTTATATTTCTCGATAACTATAATCCTCGTTTAAATATTGCAGAAATTTCACTGGAACAATCACAGTGGTTAGAAGATAAGTTAAATAATATGACACAATCTTATGCAATCTTGTTTATGCACCATCCGATAGATATTCTCATTCATAATGATTTGGAAAAAACTAAGATACTTGATGAAACAAGAGAAATCTTAGACGATCCTAAATTATTAGGCATATTTACAGGACATGTGCATATGAACAGATCATCTTTGATAGGAACAACTCCACAATGGACTTCTCTTTCAATGTATGCGGGCTTTCATCCAAAGGATGGACGTCATTATTATACGAATCATTTAGGTTTTAATATCATTCACTTAAATGACGATGAAATTGACGTCTTTGCGGATATTGTTACTCCTACTAAGAAATATTATCAACAGATTAATTTTTAAGAGAAGGAAAGGGAAATAAATATGAAAAAATGGCTAAAATCAGGTGTCGCAATGTTGACAGCGTCATTCGCTGTTTCTGGTCTTTTAGGACCGCTAACTTCAGTTGTTAATGCACAGGAGGATGTTGTAGAAATTGAATATTGGCATGGTAATGCTGATACTCAAGGAGGACAAGCGTTAGAAGAATTAGTTAATCAATATAATGAATCACAAGATAAAGTGAAAGTGACACCGGTATATCATGATGGTTTGTATGTCGGTATTATGCAAGGTTTACAAACTTCAGCAGCAGCTGGAGAGGCTCCAGGATTAGTACAAATTGGTTGGGCTTATCGTGAATATTTCAAATCTAACTTCAATTTTGTGGATCCAGCGACACTTATTACAACTGTTGGAACAGATGAAGATGGAGCGTATTTAGAGGAAAAATTCCCTGAAGAAATGTTGAACTTAGCTAAAGACTATGAAGGCAATCTATTAGGATTCCCTTATTCAGTTTCAACAGCGATCGTTTATGTAAATCCAGAGATCTTTGAGGAAGCCGGAGTTGACTACGAAAGTATCGATTCTTATGAAAAATTATATGAAGCATCAGCAAAAATTCATGAAGCGACAGGGAAATATGGTTATTACATGTCGGAATCTAATGATAACTGGACATCACAACAAATTGTTGAATCTAATGGCTCAAAAACATTAGCAGACGATGGTTCGGCAGCTTTTGCAGATGAAGGCGGCGTTAAAGCATACCAAGACTGGGCTGACGGAATTGAGGCAGGTCATGTATTGCACGCAACGACAGATGAAGGACACCAAGCATTTATTTCAGGTGATGTAGCGATGGTACATACTACGATTGCTCAACGAAATAATATTACCAATAATGCAGCCTTTGACGCGGTAGGTATTGAATTACCTGCATATGAAGATAAAGAGCCAGCAGTACCGGCGGGTGGAGCATTATTAGCAGTGACGGCTCTTGAAGAAGAAGAGCAAGCAGCTGCTTGGGATTTTATTAAATTCCTTTATACACCAGATTCTATCGCGAAGTGGACAGAAGGAACAGGATACTTACCGCCGACAACTGACGCTACTGAAAACAATGATCTAAAAGATTTAATCGAAAATGACCAATTATTCCAAACATCTTATAATCAAATGGAGTCATTAGTGCCATTTGCTTCTTTCCCAGGTACGAGAGGATTAGAAGCTTCTGAAATATTACGAGATGGACGCGATCAAATTCTTAATGGTCAAGCAGCAGCAGATGTTTTACCAACATTACAAGAGACAATTAATGATTTAATTAAATAAAAGTCATATCAATTGATGGCCTTGAATACCACACTTCGTCTTAGGAAGTGTGGTATTTATTTGTAGAAATATTTCAGTTAGTAAAAAAATACACTCAACCTTTGTGGTCTACAAAGATTGAGTGTGATAAAAGTTTATAATTCAAATTGTTTAATAATTCGCTTGATTGGTTCAAGATTAAAAATAATTGATAAAACGATTGTATTCAATGGTAAACTGATAAGATTTTTATAAAAACGCATCGGTAGAAAAGCCATCCATGCTCTGTCATACATAATGCGAACCCATAAAGAATTAAGTCCTAAATTACAAATCAAAGTCGTTAATGTCACAGCGATTAAAATTCGATGCCAAGTTTTTGGGCGGCGCCATAAGACTTTTCCATATATCCAGGCTGCAAGACCAGCTGTTAATGTAAAACCAGGAAAGAAGAAACCTGTACCATTCATAAAATAGGTGATCAAATCATTGGCAATGGCTAATACTGCACCATACCAAGGACCGAATAGGGCACCAGCAAAAGCAGTCCCGACAAAACCAAAACCAATCTGTACTAGATTACCAATATTAATACTCGGAATGAAACTCAATAAAATGAGCAGAGCTAAAGTTAATCCCATCGCAGTAATTTGACGGGTAGTTAGCCTCTGTTGTTTCCTTCCTTCGTTATTAGACATATCCATGAAAAAACACTCTCCTAACAATTATTTCAGAGAGCTACAAATATAAATATATGCAGCGAATGCAAGAGGAAATCGCAATGAATTACTCATTTTCGCGCCATGGCAACATTCCATCCATGACTACTTAACGCTTCACTCTCTACTCTGATTGGATATTATGATACTATTTTACTGAGTTAGAGCATAGAATGCAACTAGAGAAAGAATAAGGATTATGATATTCTAACATTAGATTAATCGATTGGGGTAGAGATGAATGGTAACATTGAACGATATTGCACAGATGGCTGGCGTTTCTAAGAGTACAGTGTCTCGTTATTTAAATAATGGTTCTGTAAGTAAAACAACACGTGAAAAATTAGATAGCATAGTCCAACAAACGGGATATCAACCCAATCCTTTTGCACAAAGTCTGAAAGCAGAAAAAACAAATATGATTGGAGTCATCATTCCTCGTTATGATTCCCCTTCAACGAATGAAGTTTTGAAAGGGATTGATGCAGCTGCTAATAAAATGGGACTACGTTTAATTATTATGAGTTCTAATTTAGATGTAGAACGAGCATTGAATAATATTCAAACATTACAAATACAAAAAGTAGATCGAATTATATTATTGGGAAGCTTTATGAATGAAGAATTGAAACGAGTTATTCATGAGTCTAAGGTCCCCATCGTACTGGTAGGTCAATCAATTTCTGGAATCACATCACTTATTTATGACGATTATCATGCGGGACAACTTATTGCTCAACATGCGATAGCGTTGAATCATAAGCAATTAGCATTTGTGGGTGTCAGTGAAGAAGATTATGCTGTTGGTGTCCTTAGAAAACAGGGGTTCTATGACTATGCCGAAAAATTTGGAGCAACGATTGAATACATTGAAACAAGCTTTTCAAGGTCGGAATCTCGTGCTAAAGCATTAAAGTATTTACCTTCACTTAAAGCAACTTATATTGCCGCAGCCACTGATCATATCGCGATGGGAATACATGGAGCGGCTACTCAATTAGGTTATGCTATACCTGAAGATTTTTCATTAAGTGGATTTGGAGGCTATAAAGCCACTCAATATGTTGTGCCAAATATTACAACCGTGAATTATCCATTTTATGAAACGGGAGAGTTGGCTGTTGAAATTGCATTTCAAGAGAAAACACAACTTGAAAATGAGCCGACAGTGTTATCTGTGATTATTAATGTGAATCCATCAACGGTCATGCTAAAAAAAGAATGAAAGGGCTTTACATTTCAATTCTTTTATTTTATAATGAAACGGAACCGGTTCCGAAACGACAGTTTCTCCGGAAAAAATTTAGGAGTTGAGATTATGAAACATGAACAGTCTGTCAAAGAATTACTTGAAGTGGTCGGTGGTGCAGATAATATAAAAAATTATGAACACTGTGCTACACGGATGCGTATTATGTTGTATGATGATAGCAAAGTCGATAAAGAAAAAGCTGAAGAAATAACAGGAAATAAAGGATACTTTTTTTCTACAGGACAACATCAGTTCATTTTTGGAACCGGTACCGTTAATGAGGTATACCAAGATATGCAGGACATGTTGGGTGAAGAAGACGAGTCAAATCTTTCAGATCAGACTATGAAAGATGATGTTTATGCTAATTTAAATCCATTACAAAAATTTGTGCGTATACTAGCAGATATTTTAGTGCCTTTGATTCCTGCTCTCGTTACGACAGGATTATTGATGGGAATTCGGACGCTTGTTACGGAATTAGGAATGGAAATGACACCGGAAGTGGCTTCATTCTTCCAAATTCTTACAGACACAGCTTTTGGCTTCTTGCCAGTATTAATCGCTTATTCTGCCACACGTAAATTTGGTGGAAATCCTGTTTTAGGAATTGTTGTCGGACTAATGATGGTAGCACCACAATTACCGAATGCCTATGCTGTACGTGGTGGAGATGCCGCCCCTTTAAATGTTTTTGGAATTGATTTAATTGGTTACCAAGGATCAATCTTTCCAGCAATTATCGCAGGTTGGACACTCAGTAAGTTAGAAAAATGGTTACGTTCATGGGTACCACAAGTTATGGACTTAGTAGTGACTCCATTCTTATCTTTAACGATGACTGTCCTTTTAATATTTTTCCTTGTTGGGCCGATTATTCAAGTCATTGAACGCTTTGTTCTTGGAGGGATTGTTTCCGCTATCGGAGCACCATTTGGTATCGGATATATCATATTTGGCGCATTTCAGCAATTATTAGTTGTTGCTGGATTACATCATGCTTTAGGAGTAGTTGAATTAAATGCACTGAGTGAAACCGGGCTAAATGTGATCCAACCACTAACTACTGCTTCAATGGCAGGACAATTTGGAGCTGCAATCGGTGCTGCCTTCTTAGCACAGGGTGTGCGTCGTTCAAATATGATATCGTCAGCTATTCCTACATTATTCGGAATCACGGAACCTTTACTATTCGGTGTTAACTTACGTTCAATACGAATTTTTATTTCGGGATTAATAGGTGGTGCTGTTGGTGGATTTGTAACATATCTCTTCCAATTAGCAGCACCAGGTATGGGAATTACCTTTGTTCCTGGATTGTTACTTTATACCGGTAATATGAGTGCATTAGTGCAGTACTTAATTGTTATTCTTGTGTCCTTCGGTGTTGGATTTGCGCTTGTTTTTGCTCAAAAACGAATCATCGAAAAAGAATTTGCTTAAGAAAGAGGCGAAATCATGAGACAAATAGATGATCAGTGGCGCTTAAAATATCATATTATGCCTGAACATGGCTGGCTCAATGATCCTAATGGTGCAATGCAATTCAATGGGACTTATCATTTGTACTACCAATATGTTCCAGAGAATCCGAATGGCGGTGCGACACATTGGGGACACCAAACATCTCGTGATTTAGTTCATTTTAAACAGGAACCAATCTTCATGTCGCCTGACCAAGCATTTGATCAAGACGGGGTCTATTCTGGTGGTGCAGTGATGCATGATGGGATGATACACTTTTTCTATACAGGGAATGTCAAAAGATCTGGCGACTATGACTATATTTATCAAGGGCGTGAGCAAAATGTCGTTCATGTTACAAGTTATGATGGATATACCATTGAGAAAAGAGAAGTGGTTATCCCACATTCAGCTTTTCCAAGTGATTACACTGATCATATTCGTGATCCTAAAATTATTGAGCAGAATGGCTATTTCTATATGGTGTTAGGAGCCCGACGACGAGATAATCGTGGTTCCGTCTTGCTCTATCGGTCTGATAATTTAGATCATTGGGATTATCAAGGTGAATTAATTGTAGGCGATGAGGATGAAGGTTATATGTGGGAGTGCCCTGACTTATTCTTTATTGACGGACAAGCAATCTTAATTTACTCACCACAAGGAATACTTCCGACCACTTATCAATATCATAACACCCATGTCGCAGGTTATTGTTTAGGAACAGTTGATTTTGAAGCTGTAAAATTTACGCGTACGAGTGACTTTTTTGAATTGGATCATGGCTTTGATTTCTATGCCCCACATACATTTGAAGATGAAATGGGACGGAGAATTCAATGGGCTTGGATGGGGCTCGGAGATACGATGCCAGAATACACGAATCCAACAATTAGTCGTGGTTGGCAACATGCGATGACATTACCAAGAGAATTGAAATTAATAAATAATAAATTATATCAACTACCACTGCCTGAATATCAAGTTTTACGTGAGGCAGGTGTGCATTACGATATTAAAGATAATTTATCTATCGATGTTTCGACTACTTATGAAATAATAATTGGGCTCGATGAAAGGCAATCATTTCAAATATCATTAGGTGAAGATAGTAAACTAATATATAATTCAGGATTGTTAACTTTAAGCCATGGCCCCTCAGGTTATGGTCGACGTAAACGAATGATTGAAATACCGAAAATTTCGAAACTTCATATGTTTGTCGATACATCATCGATGGAACTTTTTATAAATGATGGAGAATATGTCATGACGAGTAGATATTACCCGTCTAAAGAAATCAAGCAACATTTAAACTTATCTTTGACAGGTAATGTGAATTATTATCCATTGAGAGCAGCGACAATGAGACAAGAAGAGGAGGTATAGTGATGTTTGGAGCAATTGAAGCAGGTGGTACAAAATTTGTCTGTTCCATCGGTGACCATGAGCAGAAAATTATTGAACAAATTTCTTTACCTACAACGACACCAGAAGAGACCATGCCTGAGGTGGTTGAATTCTTTAAACCTTATCTCAATAAATTAAAAGCCATCGGTATTGGTTCTTTTGGGCCTATCGATATTCAAGAGAATTCGCCAACATATGGTCATTTCACCAATACACCAAAAATTGCTTGGCAAGGATTTGATTTTGTTGGTTATGTAAAAGCAAAATTAAATGATATTCCTGTTGCTTGGACAACAGATGTGAATGCAGCGGCTTATGGAGAATTAACTCAAAGTCCAGGCAATAGCCTTGTTTATTTTACTGTTGGAACAGGCCTCGGTGGTGGAGCAATTCAAAATGGTCAGTTCATCGGTGGTATTAATCATGCAGAGATGGGACATATTTTAGTACGAAAACATCCGAATGATTCATATGAGGGATATTGTATTTTTCATGGGGATTGTTTAGAAGGTCTCGCATGTGGTCCGACAATTGAAGCTAGATATGGTATAAAAGGGCAAGATTTGCCAGAAGATCATGAAGTATGGGATTTTATTGCTTATTATCTTGCTCAAGCAGCGATGTTAACAGATTTAACATTAGCACCACAGCGAATCGTCTTCGGTGGTGGGGTGCTGAAGCAACCTCAGCTAATAGGGAAGATTCGTTCAGAATTCGAGCGAATCTTAAAAGAATATCGTCCGACTCCGCCTATTGATGAGTACATCATCACTCCAATACTAGGGGATAATGCAGCAACAATTGGATGTTTAGCAATGGCCAAAGAAATCATTGAATAAGGGGAATAACTATCCATTGTGATGGTTGTTACTATAAGAAAAAAGAGGACTACATTATTCATCAATTGATTAATGTAGTCCTTATTTGTCATGTTATTTTCCAGCTTGTAGATCAACAACTTTTACTTCTTCTTGATAATCTGTTACTAATGGATAGCTTATTTCGGGATAATATTTAATTATATCTTTGTCAACAGAAACAATTTGATAGCCTAAACGATTATTTCGCATAAAGCGATCTTTTCGTAATGAGATACCAAACGCTAATGAATTCGCCGAAAATTGTGGTTTACCATATACAATCGATGACTGTCCCATATGTAAATGGCCAGAGAAAAAACCAATACAATCAGACGCTCGTATCGCATTTTGATAATCGTTTGATACGGTTAGTTCGATTTCATTTTCATGCCAACCAATTTCATATGGATGGTGTTGGAAAATTAAAGTCCCATTTTTAGATGGTTTTTTGAGCTCTTCAATCACCCAATTTTCTTGCATAGTTCCGAGCGAACCTGCATGATCCCCTTCAACAAGTGTATCTAAAAAAACAAGTCGATAACCTTGATGATTAATGGAATAATAGTATTTATTTTCTGAATGATTGATATTGAATGCATTATAAAATGCTTCTCGTTTATCGTGATTTCCTAGAACATAATAGATTGGTATTTCATCAGGAATATATTCACTCATTAATCCTTTAAATGCTGCATAGTCTGTTTCATTGCCGTCGGATATAATATCTCCGGTATGAACAATAAAGTCATAAACTGTGAAATCATGATTTTTTAGAAAGTCTTCAAAGATATTGTTTGGTTCATAAGAGACACCATATAAGTTTCCAGGATTATTAATTAAATAATGTGTATCACTGATATGTAAGAATTTCATATGACCTCCTTAATTGAATACAATTTCAGAAATATCAAGTTCTCCAGATTGCATTTTATTACGATATTCAGTGATTAAGTCCAATGTTTCTCCGGAGAGGTTTCCTTTAGCAATATCAACGCCACCATTTTCCATCCCATATTCATAGATCTTGCTTTCTAATGCTTCGTCAGAAGCTAGTTCGGATAATTCATAAATGGCTTTATCAACATGTTTCAAAGTAGAAGTTAATGTTAGTTCGAATGTTTCATCTTCCCATTCAAATGTTCCTTCTTGTTCTTGATTATAATCTGCCCCAATAACGTAGATATCTTGATCTAAATGATCGATTTTAAATTCTCGTGCTGCTTCAAAGACACCGTAACCAGCTGCGCCAGCGGCATGATAAACAATATCGGCGCCATTATTATACATCTTTAGTGACTCTGTATAACCTGCGTCCTCATCATCAAATGTGTCTAAGTACTGGATATCGATTTGAATGTCTTCATTAATTTCTTTGGCACCAGCGATGAATCCTTGTTCAAAAGATTTGATTATTTCGCTTTCGATACCACCTATGAATCCGATGTGATTCGATTGAGATTCATTTGCAGCAGCTACCCCTGCTAAATAGGCTGCTTCATAATCTTTAAATACGACAGAGGGGACATCGTCATTTTCGGAGACCGCATCAACTAATAGAAATTGATTATCAGCTTCTAATTGAGAAAATTCATCAACATATGTTTTTGTATTATCCCCAAGGCCAATGATTAAATCATAGTCTTCATCCATTGCTTGTTGAAACGCACTAAAATAATCTGCTTCATTGATATTTGGTTTAAATTCAAAGCCACCTGGGCCAGTTTTCATATCATGATCAGCGCCAAACTTGTATAAGCCTTTCAAAGCAATTGAGACAAAGGAATCACCCCGGAAATTTTCCGGTGCAGAAATCATAACGACTGAAAAATCTTGATTATTTGTACTGTCTTCGGCATGCACTAGAGGGAATGCACTTAAAAGTGATGCAACTGCTGAAAGTACCGCTAATTTTCTTTTCATAATTTCCTCCATTTTTAAAAAAAGCAATCAAACGCAAATATTGTGTTTGATTGCTTGACCATCTTCTGCTTTATTTTAACGAATCATTGCATTGATTTCTTCTTGAGCAGCTGGAACAACTTCATTAACATTCGCACCATTTAGCACATTATCACGTAAATCAATTAAGATTTGTTCTGCTTCTAGACCAGAAGTACCTGGGAATGGTGCCCATGGAACCATATTTTCCATATTTGCATAAGCAGCAGTGAAGATCGGATCTTCATTGAGTAATTTATCTAAGTCGCTATTCTCTGTTGCATCTTGTGTTGGTGGCACATAGCCAGTTCCTTCAGTCCAAGCAGCGATATTATCCGGTTCATAGAGGAATTTCATAAATTTCCATGCCGCTTGTTGTTGTTCTGGATCTTGGGCAGTCATAACGAGCATTGAACCTCCAGCTGGAACTTTTATATCAAATCCATCAAAGGCAGGAGAAGGGACAGCAACTGCTTCAAAATTACCATTGTTCAAAACGTTCGTTCGTTGAGCAACTGTCATGTGTGCCATCCCAACCTCGCCAGACACGAAGGCTTGTTGTCCTTGATCACTAGGAAGGTGGAGAGCAGAACCTTCATTCACCATATCTTGGTAGAATTGATAAGTAGCGAGACCATTTTCATCAGCAAAAGCGGCTTTTTGATCTGCTAAGATTTGCGACCCATGAGATTCTACTAATGCTTGAACATTCCAATTATCAGCAGCTTCAGCAATATATAATCCTTCATAGTCAGTGTTCTCTGCAATTTGTTTGGCTGCTTCTCTCACTGCTTCCCATGTCGTAAGAGAGTCAACATCAATTCCTGCTTCCTCAGCAATATCCATGTTGACATATAGTACAGGCACAGATAGAGAATAAGGTAATCCTGCTTGTAATCCATCATTTGAAGTAGCTAGGGCATAGATGTTTTCAGCAAATTTTTCATTAATAAAATTCGCGTCTTCCTCGAAATACTCTTCGATAACTGTTTGAGGTTCAGTAAAAGGGAAATTATTAGCAAAATATTCACGATATGACCAGCCAATTTGAACAACTGCAGGAGTACTGCCGGCAGCAGCAGCTGTCTGCATATTTTGCATAATTCCTTGGTACATTCCAGAGTTATAAACTTCTGTCACTTCGACTTCATCTTGTGACGCATTAAATTTTTCAACTAACTCGATAACTGTTTGTCCACCTTGAGTATCAGCATTTGGATGCCAATATTCAATTTGAACTTTTTCTTGTGCTGAAGTCTCTATTGGTTCAGAGAAAACAGGCATGATAGCACTGGCAGCAAGTAAAGCGATGACTGATTTTTTAATAATATTTTTCATATGATCTGCTCCTTATTAAATGATATTGTGTTGAACTTCAAATTTACCAGCAGCGATTAGCAATTCTTCTTCGATATCCTCTGGATATCCAATATTTTGTGTTGTGACTTTATCAAAGAACGATAATTTGTTATTTTCTACTGTGACATAGACTTGTTCTCCTGGCTTAGTAATGTTTGTATCAGTGACAGCTGTAATTCTTTCCCCTCCAATTTCAATGAAATTTGCATAATTAGGACCTTGATTCTCAACATTAATGACTTCTCCAATAAAAGCATTGTCGAGTGGAGTTGTTGAGATATGAATATGCTCCGGTCGAATGCCCCAATTTAGATTATCTTTATTGGTACGGTTTATATAATCAATCCAATTATGGTTAATCGCGATAGAATCTGTCCCAATGTAAATTCGGCCATCTTTATAATCTGAAGATTCCGGAACATTCATCGGCGGATTACCAATAAAACGAGCAGTAAAGATATTCGCTGGTTTATTATAAATATTTTCTGGTGTATCAAGCATTTGTAAATCACCGAAATTTAATAATGCAATTCGATCACCAAATGTCATTGCTTCAATTTGATCATGCGTTACATAAATCATCGTTTGACCATAACGTTCATGGATATTTACTAAAGATTCACGAGCCGAGACACGTAATTGCGCATCTAAGTTCGATAATGGTTCATCTAATAAGAAAATATCACTATCTTTTACGGTAGCACGAGCTAGAGCAACACGCTGACGTTGTCCTCCAGAAAGCTCTGCGGGTTTTCGATCTAAATATTTTTCTAAATTCAAGGCCTCGACAACTTCATCAAAGCGTTCCTTCATGCGGGCTTCCGGTACTTTATTTACTTTTAACCCATAGAGAATATTTTCTGTTACGGTCATATGTGGATACAGGGCATAATTTTGAAAAACCATCGCAACATTTCGATCTCCAGCTTTGACATCATTGACGACTTGGTCATCAAATTTTAATTCACCATCTGTTACTTCTTCAAATCCTGCTATCATTCTTAAAATAGTAGATTTACCACAACCTGATGGGCCTAATAACACTAAGCGCTCACCTGGATTGACCTTGAAGTGCATATCTTCCATAATAACTGTTTTTCCATAAGCTTTTTTTACATGATTTAGAGTAATTGATTTCATAAATTCCTCCTGAATTATTTAATACCACTCGCAGTGAACGTTCCGATAATATATTTTTGGAACACAATATAAAGCAATAGTGGAATACTCATTGTTACGACTGATACAGCCATAGCTACACCAAAGTCTGTTCCACCTTCCGCAGAAATAAACATTTGTAATGCCAATGGCAATGTGTAATTTTCTTGGCTTCTCAAAATTAATGAAGGCCATACGAATTCATTCCATGAATTAACGAAAAACCAAATCCCAGTAGAGGTTAATTGAGGACGAATAAGTGGAATGATGATATCTTTAATGATGCGTCCATCCCCAATATTATCCAGTTCCGCTACTTCGATTAATGATACTGGAATATTACGCATCGCTTGATTCAAAAGCATGATTCCTGCAGCATCCGCAACTTGTGGGAAAATTACCCCGAAGATATTATCATTAATTCCTAATCGAGACAGCATTAAATAATTGGGCACCATCGTGACTGTAAAAGGTACGAAAATCGTAGCGATAAAGAGAAAATAAATAATATTCTTTCCTCTGAAACGATTATAAACAAACACATATGCAGCTAAGAATGATGTAATAAGTTTTAATAAAGTCACCGAAGTTGCAATAATTGCTGTATTACCGATGATGCGCATCATCGGTAGGCGGCCAAACAAAGCGATATAGTTTTCAAAGGTTGGTGATAGAGGGATGATATTTAAAACATTTTGGTAAATATCGCTTAGGGGACGAAATGACGTCCCTAATGCAAAAACAATTGGGAATAACCAAATAATCGCAAATACAATAAAAAGTATTAGCCAAATAATACTGGCAGTGCTCCATCTTTTAGTTTGCATAGTAAACCCCTTTCTCACTAAATTTCATTTGAATAAATAGTAAAATCGTGAATAAAATAAGTGTAATTACTGAGAAAGCAGAAGAATAACCAGTATCAAAGATAACGAAAGCATTTCGATAAGATTCATAAATTAAGTTACTAGATGCGCCAGCTGGCCCCCCTTGAGTTAAGTTAGAAATAGGAGTATAAACATACTGCAATCCTGTAACAATGGACATTATAAAAACATATAGTCCTGTGGAAGACGTCATAGGAATGACAATATCCTTCAACATTCTCCAACTAGGTACATTGTCCAATTGAGCTGCTTCTATTACTTCGCCATCGATCCCAGAAATTTCAGCATATAAAGTAATAAAATTATAGCCAAATACTTTCCAAGCTGTGATATAAGAAATCACTAGGATAACAAGACCTTCAGTCACAGACCAATTTGGTAAATTTAAGCCGAACCATCCCATTATTTCAGCAATCGGTCCGGAGGTAGGATTTAGAATCCAATTATAAATAATTGAACCTACGACCATAGAAATAAAAGAAGGCACAAAATAAGCGGATTTAAAGAAATCTTTAAATTTTGGAATTAAAAAATGCAGAACAAAAGCAAAGATATAAGGAAATACAAAATTAAAAATGACTAAAATAATGATGTATAATAAAGTATTACCTAAAACTTGGTATGTACTTGAATCAGAAAGGACATCAATATAGTTATCAAAGCCCACAAATTGTTTAACAGGGCTAATCATATTCCAATCAAAAAAACTTAAATAGATAGTATAGATAATTGGCCAAAAAACAAAGACAGCAAAAATTACTATTGCAGGTAACAAAAATAAAAATGTTTTGATAGTAAATGTATCAGATCTCATAATACCCTCCTTTATAATTGAACGAGATCAAAGCTTCGTGCTGATGAATCTAAATCCAAATAGTGAAAATGAATCACTCCTTAATGGTTATTATTAATTCATTGTAATGAAGGAATGTAAACTTATAGCTAATATCTCGTAAAATTTATGTAAATCAATATTTTAAATACGAACCTAATTGTAAAGAAGGGTGTTTCGAGAAGAATTTCATCATTCTTAATAGTTCTGCGACTTATTAGAATGTTTAATAATGAAACAAATTTCTTGTGTGGCAAGAGTGATTAAAGTAAAGTTAAATGGAAAGGCTTACATTATGGAAAGCAATTAATACCGAGAAAGAGGGAAAGATTATGAAGCAAGAATTGTGGCTAGGTGATTTTAATATCGGTGATTCTTATGAATCAGATACTTATTTAGTGACAGAAGAGGAGATCATTGAATTTGCGAGTCAATATGATCCGCAATATTATCATTTAGATGCAGAGAAGGCAGAAGATTCGTTTTTTAATGGATTAGCTTCGTCAGGATGGTTGACAGCAGCGATATCAATGAAATTACAAGTAGCCAGTCATCCATTTGGCTTTGATTTAATTGGAGTAGAAGTAGGACTAAAATGGCCAAGTCCGACACGACCAGGCGATGAGTTATATATTCGAACAGAGATTAAAGATATTGCGATGTCAAGATCAAAACCCAATCAAGGAATCATTGATATTGAGACGACAACTTATAATCAAGACGGAGAAAAGCGTCAAATTATGACAAATAAAATATTAGGATTTAAGCGACCAGAGTAAATATAGAATTCTTCTTTTATTTGTAGACAAGAATTATAAGAATAAGAATAAAACACTGTCCACATTTTGAATAGACAGTGTTTTATAAATGATTTAATCAACAAAATCTTCGTAACTTGTTAGGTATTTATATAACCGATGATCAATAGGACTAAGGAATTTTAAATCCATATGAACAACATTATCGTGTTTACCATCTGAAGTTTCCCTTGATGTCTGTTGAATTGTTTCATGATCTGGTTTTACTTCCCCTAAATAATAAAATTCGGATGTATCCTTATGTGATTTCTTTGCGAAGACATAAAAATTCCATTGATCAGCTTCATTATATAGTATCTTAACTTCTGGAGACTGCATCGTTCTTTTTGCCTTAGTGAACCAATGCATTGTATCTTGTTCCACCAATTTATCTTCATAAGCCATCAATGCGCCCTTGAAGTTATCGCCCTTGTCTAAAGTAATAAAAATAACGAAATTTTTATTATCTTCGTCTCTTGCATACCCACCGATATTTTGATCGACTATTTGTTTTTCCCAACCTAGCATTCTTAGCGTATCACGTCTTCGATAAAGTTGATGGATTGCAAAAGGCAAGGAATTATCATAATCTTTATTTTTAATGTACCCAAGTGTAATGAGGTCATTTAAATGCTCAAGAAAGACTTCATCTTTTAAAGCATTCTTAAATGAAATCGTAGATCGAACCGAATGATTAGATTGAGACAGAATGGCACCGTCTTTATAAGTTTTTAAGAATTGGGCTACAAAAAAGTCACAAGTCAGTGTATTGATGACATTATTTACAATATGACTCTCTGAAGGTAAATGATTCGCTTTAAATAATTTTTGAATACCAACAAAAGATAATTGAGCATCTGGATATTTAATGAAATATCCAATTAAAAGTAATTCATGCAATCTGTGACCAGTAGCAATCTCTTTGGTAATTAATTTTAATATGGCAACGGCATTTTTTGATAGCGTATCTTCTATCTCATTTCGATAGATTAAATATTGATAGTATGTATCCTTTTTAGTGGCAATAATATTAGGATCGATTGTTTGATTTTGGTAAAAATCTGTGAGCATTGGAATTCTTCCAAGTCGATTTTTTAATTGTATATATGCGTCATTAATGACTTTCATGGAATCCAAGGAAGCACGATTGATTGATTCATAAATCCGTTCTTTTGCGATTTCTTCAAAATTTATCGCTGAAAGTCCAGAAATATAATTCGTTTCATTAACATCTTGTCGCAAGTCATTTTTATTACTAGAGCTATCCCCTGATAATGCGACTGGAATAAGATAGTTATTTTTATAATTGCCAATAAAATCAATGATGGTGACAAATTCTTTCGATTGGTGTTTTCTCAAGCCTCTTCCCAATTGTTGAATGAAAATGATGCTCGATTGCGTATTTCGTAACATGATCACTTGATTTATCATCGGAATGTCAATACCTTCATTAAATATGTCAACGGTGAAGATATATTGGATTTTTCCTTCTTCTAATTGTTGAACAGTTTTATTTCTTTGTTCTTGACTATCGTCGCCGGTTAAATCTTGACTCGGATATCCTTGCGCTGAAAATTTCTTAGCTAATTCCCTTGCTTCATCTTTTCTACTGCAAAATACGAGACCACGGGTCTTTTGTTTGGTAATAGTATAATAATTGATTTTGTCGATAAGATATTCAACACGTTCATCTAACAAAAGTTGATTGAGACCAGAAGTTTCAGAAATCGTCTCCCCATTATATTCATAATCCGTTACCCCAAAATAGTGAAATGGACACAACATCTCCTCTTCTAGCGCTTCTTGGAGTCGAATTTCATAAGGAATATTATATTGAAAGATTTCATAAATATTTTCTGTATCTGTTCGTTCGGGTGTAGCAGTCATCCCTAGTAAAAAGTCAGGTTTAAAATAGTTAATCACTTTCTTATAAGACGGTGCCCCTGAACGATGTGCTTCATCAATAAGAATATAATCAAAATAATCTTCTCCAAAATAATCCAACCATTTATCTTTACTGATCATTTGGATAGTAGCAAAAAGATATTTCGCTTCAGTTTCCTGATGATTTCCTGATAATATCCCAAAATTCTCCGCGTCTTCTCTTAGGATGTTTTTATAGGAAGTGACGGCATCATTTAAGATTTGTTCTCGATGAACAATAAAAAGAAATCGTTTTGGTTTATAGTTAAGCACATCAAAAGCAGAAAGATAAGTTTTTCCTGTTCCTGTTGCCGAAATCACTAAGGCTCTATTTTCACCAGCTTCTCTTACAGCTTGAATATTACGAAGTGCGTGTTCTTGCATTTTATTCGGAACAATAATATTAGTAGGCAAAATATCACTGACCTGATGATCAGTAATGAGTTGTTCAATACCTTCTTGAGTATCATATGTAATAGTATAATCGACGATCCATTCACGTGTTAATGGTTTCGCCAGTTCCCATTCCTCTTCCATATGTGCTTCCATCTGATGGATTATTTCACCATGATCATAGCTCGTTAATCGAATATTCCATTCATAATTTAACTTCAAAGCTTTCATTGTGAGATTTGAACTACCTATAATGAATGAATTGTATTGGGAATGTTTGAACAAATAGCCTTTAGAATGAAAACCTTCCTTTTCTGATATGCGTACTTCTAAATTAGGTATTTTTAATAGCTCCCAAAAGATAGTCGGACTATTGAATAAAAGATAAGTTGAAGTAATTAAACGTCCATTGATCCCTTTTTCCTGTAAATCTGCTAATTGTACTTTGATTGAATTAAGGCCACTTGTAGTAATGAAAGCAATAGAAAAGAAAAAAGATTGACTCTTTTCAAGATCTTCTTGAAGTAAATTTAATAAAAATTGTTTCTTTTGTGGAATATTGATAATGAGCTGGGGATCATATAAGGATCCAGTTACATCTTGGTCAATAAATGCTCGTGTTAGTGATCGTTGTAATGGATCCATTTTATAATCCCTCTAAACTTTCTTCTGCTAATTTTTTGACGATAGGAATATCAGCCGGCGCCCAGTCTAATGAAAGAAGTTCATTAGGCGAGACCCATTTTGCATTATTATGTTCTTTTAATATAGGCTTGGAATCATTTAATCGACAAATAATCGTTGATAAATTAACGATACCAAAATCATATTCATGAGCGACTTCCATATAAATATCATCATTCATCGTTACTTCTAACTCAAGTTCTTCTATCAGTTCTCTTTGTAAAGCTTGATGAGGAGTCTCGCTTTTCTCGATTTTACCGCCCGGAAATTCCCATTTTAAAGGAAGAGTTCCTCTTTCATTACGTTGTGTACAATATATTTTATTGTTATGAATGATAATCGCACCACTGACATATATAGTTGAACGTTTCATATTTCTCCTCCTTTTAAATTAGTTAAAGTATAGCAGCATTGGGAAATAAATTGAAGGAAGTATTTTATTATAGGTGAAAATGTTTATTTATGTTTAAAAAGTTAACAAAATTCGAAAACC
>JBHWOV010000025.1:0-3318 GCA_043424535.1 Aerococcaceae bacterium | reverse complement strand
TTGATTTTTTTATGTTTCATTTATTAATTATTCTTGTAAAGTATCTTTATCTACCCAAACAGATATTGATTTTTCATGCACATAAAAGCGTCCTTTTCCTTGATCATCTAAGGTCACTTCGCCATCATAATGTCCAAGATAATCCACAAATGTTTTACCGGCATTTAATTCACCTAGGCTCATATCTTTAAAACCTTCTTCTGTTCCATTAGATATTAATGCCGCTAGGCCACTTGGTCTCTCGTCATCACCATAGCGAACCCATCCGATGCAATTAGGATGATCAAAATAACGGGTCTCTTCACCATAAGCATAATCACGTCTTAAACGCAGTAGTTTATCTAAAATTTCTTGATAACCTTCATGTCCATTCTCACCTTGCGTCCCATAATAGTCTCCATAAAAAATAGTTGGCAAACCATTTTGTAGTAATAAAATTAATCCATAGGCTAATGGCTTAAA
This sequence comes from Aerococcaceae bacterium, assembly GCA_043424535.1. Lineage (GTDB taxonomy): Bacteria > Bacillota > Bacilli > Lactobacillales > Aerococcaceae > DSM-111022. Next base: position 2,856 of record JBHWOV010000025.1, on the reverse strand, counting down.
CCAAGCACCTACTTCAGACTCTAATGATTGACCTGCTTGCGTATCGTGATTGTCAACGAAAGTCACTGCATTCCATGCCTGTTCATCCAACAAAGTTTTATCTAAAATCTGAGTTAAGTCATAATTTTCATTTTGTAATGCCGCTTCATAAAAATTCATATGTAATTTCACATCAAAGAGATCGAAGTCGAAATCAATATCCTCTAAATAATCCACTTTTGTTTCATAATCAGCATTCCAATATTCACCAAAAACATAAAATTTTTCACCCAATTCAGCATGGATTTGAGCGATTAATTCTTGAATGAAACTACGATCAATATGCTTTATCGCATCGAGTCGGAATCCTTCAATCCCAGTCGTTTCAATAAACCATTTTACCCATCTTTTCGTTTCTTCAACTACTTCGGGATGGCTGTAGTCAATATCATTGAACATTAAATAATCAAAATTACCTTTTTCAGAGTCAACATCTTCATTGTCAGCCCAGCCTTTTCCTTCGCCTTGGATTAAATAAATACCTGTCTCATCATTACGAGCATCATAATCCAATCCAGAGAAATGGTACCAATGCCATTCAAAATCACTGTAACGTCCTTGACGACCAGGAAAATAAAAATGGGTATACCCTTCAATTTCATATCGATCACTAATTGGTTTTTGACGATTTTCGGGATCCATTTTAAGCACTTCAAATGATTCTTTTTCATCACCTTGCGCTTTATGATTCAGAACAATATCAGCGATCGGCATGATACCATTTTCTTTTAAAGCATTAATCGCTTCGAGATATTCGTCTTTTGTTCCATATTTTGTACGTATACTACCTTTTTGATCAAACTCACCTAAATCATATAAATCATATGGCCCATATCCAACATCATTCGTTCCTGTACTTTTAAAGGATGGAGGTAACCATAATTTAGTAATTCCTACTTCACTTAAATGTGCAGCATCTTCTTTTACACGTTGCCAATGCTTCCCATCATCTGGCAAATACCACTCAAAGTATTGCATAATTGTATTATTCATTTTTTCCTCCAGTAATGATTTACTTTATTCATTCAAACCATTTTAATAACTCATAAAATAGCGGTCAATTTCCCATTGGCTAACACATTTAATATAGCTTTGATACTCTAGTTGTTTTCCTGCAATATAACTTTCTGCGATTTCTGAACCTAATGATTCTAATATCACAGGACTCCGTTTTAATTCTTCAATCGCATCGCCAAGATTATAAGGTAAATCAACGATACCTTTCTGATATCGTTCTTCTTTCGTTAATAAATAAACATTTCTACGAATCGCTGCAGGCGGGACCATTTCTTCTGAAATTCCTTGTAATCCAGCTTGTAACAATGTCGCAAATGCCAAATAAGGATTCGCTGCAGGATCCATACTTCGTAATTCAATCCGCGTCGATTTTCCTCTTGCCCGAGGAAGTCTTGCAAATGGAGAACGATTTTTTTCACTCCAACCGATATATAAAGGCGCTTCAAAGCCATCTACTAATCGTTTATAAGAATTTATCAAAGGATTTAATATCGAAGTATAAGCGGGTGCGAATTCAAGTAAACCTGCTAAAAAATGATAAGCTGTATTCGAAATTCCCCGCTCACCATCCTCATCATAAAAAACATTGCCTTGTTCATTAAAGAGTGAAAGATTGCAATGTAATCCAGATCCTGGTTTATTATTCAAAGGCTTTGGCATAAAAGAAGCATACAAACCATGACTACGTGCAATCATCTTGACTATTAATTTAAATAAAACGATGCGATCGGCAGCTTCGATAGCATCTGTATATTGCCAATCTATTTCATGCTGTCCAGGCCCCACTTCATGATGACTCACTTCTACTTGATAACCTAATTCTTTTAACTTTAATAGTATATCACGACGACAAGCTTCTGATTTATTTAAAGGAACGATATCATAATAACTTCCGTCATCTGTCGGTTCCAGAAGAGGTTTACCATCTGCATCTCTTTTAAATAAGAAAAATTCTACTTCAGGACCTATATTAAAAGTTTGATATCCCATATCATACATTCTTTTCATGATACGTTTTAAATTACTTCGTGGGTCACCTAAATAGGGTTCATCATCCATTGTATATACATCACAAAAAATAATTCCAAGATAGCGACCTTGATGCTGCATATCTTCAAGTGTCATCCAAGTTCGTAAATCAGGTAACAATTTCATATCTGTTTCCTCTAAACGAACAAATGATTCCATTGAGGAACCATCAAAAGTCATCCGACCATCTAAAGCTTTTTCTAATTGTTCTGATAAAATTTCAATATTTTTAATATTTCCTAAAATATCAGTATACATTAAACGTATTAATGATACATCTTTTTCACTAACATCTTGCATAATTGATTCTTTATTCCAAGTTGTCATACGTTTTATCGCCTCCTATCCCACTTTAACATCTTAAATCCCTAACTCATCTCTTAAAATTCGTCTTACATCTTGATCGGTTAATTGGTCAGAATCTGAATCTTTTTCTGTACGTGTCGTTATTTGACCCGTTTCAAAACGTTTTTGGATCCCCTTTAATGTCAATCCTTCCTCCATTAATTCAATAATTTCTAATAAACGATCAATATCATTGAGAGAGTATAAGCGGCGATTTGTTTCACTTCGATGTGGATCAATTAAACCAAAGTCTTCGTAATAACGAATTTGTCTTGCAGTTAAATCTGTTAACTTCATCACTGAACCAATAGGAAATACTGCTAGACTACGTCTAAACTCTTTTGTTGACATAAGATCCCCTCCACATTCATTATAGAACTTCTAAAATAAAATGTGAATCAGAATAACAAATAATGTAATGAGACA
>JBHWOV010000024.1:0-10274 GCA_043424535.1 Aerococcaceae bacterium | reverse complement strand
TGGTATTGAAATGAAAGTTGGGATATGCCATTTTTTCATTAATGCATTCCATTCAGCCATCGAAGTCGTTTTGATTAAAAAATTAAAATAAGCAATCGCTGGCATTAAATCACGAATTCCGTTAGCGAAAAACGATAAAATAAAATAGATAAAGGGTTGATTTAATTTAGGTAATATAAAGAGTGTTATTAGCCATTGGATAACATAAAAGATCAGCAGTCGAACAGCAGATTGATATTCCTGAAAAATCATTAAAGTGATAATAATCATTAAAAATATTATCACTTGATAAATAACAGGGGGATTTGATGCATTGATAATAATGACACAAATGAGTCCCCATAATTTACTTCGCGGATCCAACTGAAAAGTCATTTGATGACCCCTGCTTTTTTGAAATGCTTATTTAACATCCGAAGACCAAATAAACCACCTAAAATCGCAGCAACAATGGTTCCAATGAGAACAACTAACCAAGCATTTTCAAATAGTAGAGAAAATACACGATTCACATATGAATGGTCTTTTCCTCGAATTAATAATTGTTCAGCATATTCCTGAGGATTGAACAATAATGGAAGAATTGGCCCGAAATTCGAAAAGCTAAAAACAATATAGCTTAATAAAAGGCCACCTCTATGTTTATATTTGAAAAAATAGGCAATCAGATCTGCTAATAAGCCAAAACCAATCGCAGGAATCAATGCGGAAGGAAATAGACCCGATAAGAAAAAGAATAGTCCCATAATCGTTGCTAGGAAAGTGATGGCGCCAAAGCATTGAATTTTGACAGCTGTCAGCATAAAAATTGTTCCTGCTAGTAATGCAGCGATGACAGGAATATAAAGGAATGAATAACCTGGAAAAATAAGAACACATATCAATCCTGAAATTCCTACTAAGACAAAATAGATGGCTGCGAATATACCTAATTGAATTAAATCTTTCACTTTAAATTTCATAAAATACCCCTTTCAAGACTTTAATTATAACAAAAAAGATAATAAAAACCATTGAGAGGAATGATTAATTAAAATAAAAAAGACACCTCATTTTGAGTGTGTCAATACGACTAATTTTTCATGAAAATTAAACATAAAGATAGATTGATAAAAATATACCTAATGCACCTAACATGACAAAGAAATGCCAAATAACATGAAAATAAACAATTTGGCGATCATAGCGATAAAAAATCGTTCCAATGGAATAAGCAATACCACCAAATAATAACCAAGCAAATGCTTGCCAAGGAAGTGTTGTAATAAAACTTGGTGCTAAGACGACACCTGCCCAACCCATTAATAAATAGATCCATGTCGAATATTTTTTAATCCAATTTGCATTGGTTGCTTTGGCAAAAATACCAATAAATACAAGTGACCATTCAAATATCATCAATGCCCAACCTTGCCATCCTCCCAATATGATTAGAGCAAAAGGTGTGTAGGATCCAGCAATTAATAAATAAATACTTGAATGATCAAAAAATTGAAAGACAGGTTTAACAGCTGTAAAATATAATGCATGATATATTGTAGAGTTAAAAAACATCAGACACATTGAGGAACCGAAAATTCCATATGCAATGATATGTGTCCATGACTGATGATCAATCCCTTTTTGGATTAACAATAGTGTCGCAAAAACAGACAATAAGAAACCTATACCATGTGTGACACAATTGAAAACTTGTTGTGTGACCTGATAGGATACAGAATTTAAAATTTTCTTATCAGTAAAAATTGATTGCTTAGTCTGAATTTCCATATTATCCCTCCCATTTTATTAATTATAACATAGGAATTAAAAAGCTTTATCCTTTTATGATTAAAACGAATCATCTATCTACTCTAAGTTGCACAAGTGTGACGATTTATTCGCTGGTATAAAAATAATAGTGAAAGCCATTTGAACTACTATAAATTAGTTGCCACATTATGTTATAATACTTTTATATTGATTAGGAGGTCATTATGTACGATATTCATGCACATTTTTTAGTAGGAATTGATGATGGCCCAGCGACAATTGAAGATGCGATTGAATTGGCAGATGCAGCCGTCAAAGAAGGGGTGACACATGTTATCGTAACACCCCATCATCATAATGGGATTTGGCACAATCACAAAGAACAAGTGTTTGAAAAGTTTGAACAATTAGCCAAAGCCTTAACAGATGTTGGTAATCCATTGATTTTGAGACCAAGTCAGGAGATACAGATTCAATCTTATTTTATTGATGAGTTTAATGACGAACAATATTTATCATTAGATGAATCAGGAAAATATTATTTGATAGAGTTTCCATGGCGTAGCTATCCGGATTATAGTGAACCTTATTTGCAGAAAATGATTGATCAAGGTATCACACCGGTCATTGCACATCCAGAACGGCAACGTGCATTTTCAGAACATCCTGAGCGTCTAAAACATTTAATCGATATGGGATGTATCGCTCAATTAACAGCAACGTCTCTAGTAGAACCGACACATCAACGGGCTTTAGATGCGAGTCATCAAATGATTCAAGATGGATTAATAGATGTGATAGCATCTGATGCGCATCATGTCATCGAAAGACCACACAATTTAAATTCAGCATATGATAAAATTCAAAAAGAATTTGGTGAAGATTTAGTCAAACGCTTTAAATTGAACGCAAAAGCTATATTCGAAGGAACAGATATTATTAAGGAGTGAAGATGATGAAATATTCAGAAAATCCAATGCTTTATGTAACGTTGTTGTCTCCAGTTGTGGGATTTGCGACGAAAAGAATGTCAAAAAGAGATGCTCGAGTTGTAAACTTTGCTTTTACATTGTTTAGTTTCTATTCAGCATTGAAATCTAGACAGAAGAAAGTTTCATAAAAAACAGACCTCTCAACAAGCGTTGAGAGGTCATTTACATTACTGAAAGATAGGAGAAATGTATGAAAAAACTGATTGTTTTATGTTTTACATTGTTTTTGATGCCAATATCCACACAAATCTCTGTTTCAGCTTATCATTTACCAGATATTGAATTGATTGAATCCTTGAATCCAGATTTAGATATTGAAAAAGTCATGGATAAAATCCCTGAAGATGCGTCAATAGACGATCCAAATTTAGTGTTAGTGAATCGTGAAAATCCAATTGATACGACAGTCGAAATCCCATTAACATACACTGATAATGGCATTCCTTATCATCAAGAAATTGAAGAAGCGGTAATTAATTTATTTACTTCTGCTCAAGAAGATGGGCATGGTTTATATGCAGTGTCTGGCTATCGGTCAGTAGATCAACAAGCAGCGAATTTCGATGCTCGAATGAATCTTTATTTAGCAGATGGTTATGACGAAGAAACTGCATATTATATGACGGATCTATTCGTTGCACCAGCTGATGCGAGTGAACATTCGACAGGTCTCGCACTCGATATATTAGGCAATGACTGGGATCAATATGGCGACGATTTGCATCAAGCATATGGAGAGTATCCGTCGGCTATCTGGATGGCTGAACATGCGGCCGATTATGGTTTTATTATTCGATATTTAGATGGTAAACAAGAAGTGACACAATATGAATATGAGCCATGGCATTTGCGTTATGTCGGTGTAGAACATGCTCAAATAATGATGGAAAATCATTTAGTATTAGAAGAATATTTAGCACTGATAGAACACAGAGAAAATGAAAAAAATTAAGATATGAATGTAATGAGGTGATGATAATTTGAAAAAAGGATTTGATAATGACGTTTATTTGAAAGAGCAATCCGCTCACATTCTCGAACGTGTGCAAGGTAAAGACAAACTGTATTTGGAATTTGGTGGCAAACTGATCGGAGATAAACATGCTAAGCGTGTGCTACCCGGTTTTGATGAAGATGCGAAATTGAAATTACTCACCCGAATCAAAGATCAGGCTGAAATAATTATTTGTGTTTATGCAGGTGATATTGAACAAAATAAATTACGTGGTGATTACGGCATCACTTATGATCAGGAAGTATTGCGTCTGATAGATGAATATCGGGAGAGAGACATTTTAGTGAATAGTGTCTTGTTAACTCGCTACACTGAACAAAATACCAATGCAAAATATTTCAAAAATAATTTAGAACAACGTGGAATAAAGGTATATACACATGAACCGATCAAAGGTTATCCATTAGAACTGGATGTCTTATTATCTGAAGATGGTTTTGAAAAAAATTCATTTATAGAAACCGAAAGACAAGTGGTCATAGTGACAGGTCCTGGTGCAGGATCTGGTAAATTAGCGACTTGTTTAAGTCAGCTCTATCATGAACATAAACGGGGTATGAAGGCGAGTTATGCTAAATTTGAAACTTTTCCTGTATGGAATCTTCCGTTGAAGCATCCGGTAAATATTGCTTATGAAGCAGCGACCATTGATTTAAATGATTCAAATGTGATTGATAATTATCATTTTGAGGCATATGGCGAAGTGGCGGTGAATTATAATCGGGATGTGCAAATGTTTCCGGTTGTCAGACGCATTTTACAAAATATCACTGGAGAGAAATCTCCTTATCAGTCACCAACAGATATGGGTGTCAACTGTATAAAAAGTGGGATTATAGATGATATGATTGTTCAAGAAGCAGCTCAACAAGAAATTATTCGCCGCTTCTTTCAAGTAGAAACAGATTATAAAAAAGGCATTGCGACCGATACAGAACGATCAAATATGCATTTAATTATGGAAGAAAGTGAATTAAAACCTGAAGATCGTATCCCAGTTTCTTATGCAAGAGAGTATCAATCAATCTTAGAAGAGCGATATGATCAAGAAAATATGCAAGCAGTCATTGCACTTCAATTACCGAATGAAGTTATTGTAACTGGTAGACAAACAGAATTAATGGATGCCCCAAGTGCAGTCATCATGAATGCACTAAAAAAATTAGCAGGGATTAATGATCAAATAGATTTATTAGCACCAATGATTTTAGAAACGATTCAACGATTGAAATTAGATGCTTTGGGTAGTAAATATCCTACATTAACATTAAATGAATTATTAATCGCTCTGGCTATATCTGCCGTTACGAATCCTACCGCTAAGTTAGCATATGATCAATTAGAAAATCTAGAAAATTGTCAGGCTCATTCGACCGTTATTTTATCAAATGATAATGAAAGAAATCTTAAAAAATTGGGCATTGAAATCACTTGTGATCCAATATATTTCGGCAATCGCTTATCAACATTTGATTAATGTGTCGAAAAATATATTGACTTGTAAACATATCTTATCCTGACAATATTTTCAGTAGGAGACTCAGTAAGAATATGATAAAATAGGATAAAGGAAGGGGCGATAATATGGAAGTAGCAGAAATTATGGATATTTTAGAAGAAAAAATGGGCGCCGTTGTCATATCTTCGGTCGATAAAGAAGGAAATCCCCATGCACGCTATATTAATGTAGGTGTAGCGAATAATGAAGGAGTTTTCTTTATGACAAGCCCAAAAACTAATTTCTATCAACAATTAGAAGCGAACCCCGTTGTGGCACTTGTCGGTTTAAATAAGGAAGATTATCTCATTCAAGTGATTCGAATTGAAGGAAAAGTTCGAAAAATAGGCAAAGATAGACTTTCTGAAGTGCTAGAAGGTAACCCGTATGTCGATATGGTATATCCTGATACAGAAGACCAAGCCAATGTCCAAGTGTTTCAACTATATGAAGGAGAAGGATTCTATCATAGTTTAACTCAAGGGCATCGATACGTTTTCTCTATAGGGAAATAAAGACCTTAAGGACGCCGGCCAAACTGTGGTCGGTGTTTTCTATTTTATCATTTAGAAACAATACGCGTGCATTGGACTGATAAAACGATTAAAATGAAGATTATGGATATAAAGAAAGGATGAATGCCTTGTTTGCAATATTTAAAAAACTAGGATGGTTTTTTAAGTTACGTTGGAAAACATATTCCCTTGCGATAGGGGGACTAATCGCTTGTTCGATTTTATCTGCTATTATTCCTTTACTCATTGGGCAAGTGGTTGATTTAATGGCACAGGGATTGATTACATGGTCTAGCCTAAGAAAATATACATTGGCTTTACTGATTATTGGAATTGTGATGTATGGATTACGATATATGTGGCGAACACAATTATTTACAAATTCGACATTATTAGAATCATTGATGCGTAATCGGTTATTTGATCATTTTACTAAAATGGACCAAGAATTTTATAATGAATACCGAACTGGTGATCTAATGGCTCATGCGACAAATGATTTAGCCGCATTGAGATTTGTAGCCGGCGGGGGAATTTTAACTTTAACGGATTCAATTTCGATAACATTGGTGACATTATTAAGTATGTTTGTCTTAATTGATTGGAAATTGACATTGTTTACCATTTTACCTTTTCCATTATTAGTTTTTGTGGCCAGATATTTAGGAAAATGGATGAACAAATATTTTAGAAAATCTTTAACAGCATTCTCGAGTATGAATGATAGTGTTCAAGAGAGTGTTGCTGGAATGCAAGTGATTAAAGCATTCGGTGAAGAAGATGATGACTATCAAGATTTTGTGGCAGAAACTGATAATGTTGTTGAAGCAAATCATCAAGTCAATCTGGTAAACTCAGCTTATTCACCAATTATTGAAACAATCACTGGTTTAACTTATGTATTAACAATTTTCTTTGGAACATATTATATTTCGCAAGGAAGAATTACGATTGGAAATTTAGTGGCTTACTTTTCATATTTAGGGAATTTAACATGGCCACTCCTAGCAGCCGGCCGCTTAATGAATACGATGGAACGTGGGAATGTTGCTTATGATCGGATTGATACGATGTTAAGTCATACTGCTACTGTTCAATCGCCTGAAGATGGCATTGATGCCTTACCATTCAACCATATCAGTGTTGATATTGATTCATTTACTTATCCTGGAGCTTCGAGTCCAGCACTCCAAGATATTCACTTTGAGATAAATGAAGGTGAAACAATCGGAATTGTTGGAAAAACGGGTTCAGGGAAAACAACGCTCTTTAATTTATTATTGCGTCATTATGATGTTACAGAAGGTACGATTAAATATGACGGAATTGAAATTGAGCGGATTGATTTAGATTATTTACATGAACATGTTGGCTATATTCCTCAAACGAATTTGTTATTTTCAACGACGATTAGAGATAATGTTCGCTTTGGACGACCTGAATTGTCAGCTGATGAAGTAGAAAAATACACCGAATTATCAGATATTCATGAAGATATTCTTGAATTTACTGAAGGTTACGATACAGAAGTCGGTGAAAAGGGTGTGTCATTATCCGGTGGTCAAAAACAACGGATTTCAATTGCCCGGACAATGGCAGTTCAACCGGACATTTTATTTATGGATGATGCGATGTCTGCGGTTGATGCTAAGACAGAAAATACGATTCTGGAAAATTTCAAAGAGCAAAATGATATTGGTATCACTGTTATTGCTACACATCGGATTTCTTCAATCATGCATGCAGATAAGATTTTTGTATTAGAAGACGGAAAAATTGTTGAATCAGGAAATCATGAGGAATTGGTGGCAACTGGAAAATGGTACGCTAATATGTATCAGCAGCAACAATTAGAACAAAAGATCACGGAAGGGAGCGATGAATTTGAGTCAACAAAATAAAAAAGAACGTCAAACTTCATTTAGTATCCGTGAACAATTTTCAATTTTAAATTACTTATTTAAATTTGCGAAACCACAATGGTGGCGATTTGGATTATCAATTCTATTAATGATTCTTGCTTCTTCCATCACCGCCTTTTTACCAATTATTATTCAAAGATATATTGATGAAGTGCTAGGAACTGATTCAGCTACTTTACAATTGACATTATCCGTTGCCGGTGTTTATCTTGCTTTGATACTGGTAAAAATGGTTATTGTTTATGTTAAAGATTATTTATTTTTCATGGCATCAGAATATACTGTTGCGGATATTAGAAATACACTCTATCGAAAATTAGGTGTATTGAATATGTCTTTCTTCAATGATGTACCGAATGGTGAAGTTGTATCACGAGTGACAAATGATACAGAAACGATAAAAGAATTTTGGAATGTCTTTTTATCATTTTTCGATGGTTTTATTAATGCAGCGACGGTCGCTGTGGCGATGTTTTCATTAAATGAAGCGATGGCTTGGGTCTTTATGGCATTTGTACCGATTATGTTGATTTTAATTTATTTTTATCAACGCATTTCCACCATTGTTTATCGAAAAATGCGTGCCGCATTATCTAATGTCAATGCTCGTCTCAGCGAATCGACAACAGGTATGTGGCTCATCCAACAATTCAATCAAACGGAAAGAATGAAAAAAGAATTCAAAGATATCAATGATGAATATGTTGAGGCAAGAATTAATATGTTTAAGATGGACGCTTTATTCTTAATGCCAGCTGTCAGTTTAATTGAACAATTAGTGTTAGTTTTAGTAATTTGGATATTTGGGACACAATTATTAGGCGGATCAGCATTAGATGTTGGTTTAATTTATGCTTTTACTTCCTATTCGAAATCATTTTTCCGACCAATTGGCAATATGATGGGAAGTTTAAGTATTTATCAAGACGGTTTAGTTGCTGCTTCGCGCGGACGCGATGTCTTGAATTTGGACCAATTAATACCGGAACAAGAATCACCTACATTCGATCAACCCATTCAAGGGGAAGTTTCTGTTTCTGACTTATCCTTTTCATATGACGGCGTCCAAGACGTGTTGAATCAAATCAATATTGAAGCCAATAAAGGTGAAATGATTGCCTTAGTCGGGCATACCGGGTCAGGGAAATCCACGATTATCAATTTATTGATGCGTTTTTATGAATTCGATCGAGGTCAAATCGATTATGATGATCATAGTATCCGTGAATATTCATACGACCGTCTTCGCTCTGATATTGCTTTAGTTCAACAAGACGCGTTTATGTTTTATGGCTCCTTTAAAGATAATATTCGACTTCATGGAAATTATACGGATGAGGAAGTCATTGAAGCAGCTAAATTTACGGGAGCGGATCATTTTATTGAGGCATTGCCTGATGGATATGATACAATTATTAGTGAGGGTGGAAAATCACTATCCGCTGGACAGAAACAATTAATCAATATCGCCAGATCAGTTATTAGAAAACCAAAAATATTAATTTTAGATGAAGCAACGGCGAATATTGATACTGAAAGTGAAATGTACATCCAAGAAAGTTTAAATAAAATCCGAGAAAATGCGACAATGATTGTCATTGCGCATAGATTATCAACGATTCGCAATGCCGATCAAATTTATGTCCTCAAAAGAGGTCACGTGATTGAACAAGGGCAACATGATGAATTGATTGATCAACAAGGAACTTATTATAATATGTATCAACTACAGACATTACAGACAACCCCATCTTAATAATTACTAACCGACTTCAATGAAGTCGGTTCCTTTGCACTAGGAGGTATTTCTATGATTGAACGTTTTGAATACTCTTTCCCTTATAAGGATACGATGCGAACTATTCATTTATATGTTCCGCCTTATTATTATGAATCGACCGAACATTATCCCGTAATGTATATGCTTGATGGGCATAATCTTTTTCATGATGCGAGTGCGACTTATGGGACATCTTGGGATTTGGAATATTATTTGGATCAATCTGACAAAAAAATAATTGTCGTTGGAATTGAATGTCCTCATGAAGGAGAATCTCGATTAGCCGAATATGCGCCATGTTTATTTGAAAGCCCACGAACTAGCCAAATTATTAATGGCTATGGTGATGAATTTATAAAATGGGTTATTTATCATTTGAAACCTTTCATTGATTCACATTATCGTACTTTACCATTTCGTGAAGATACTGCCATTGCTGGTTCTTCAATGGGAGGCTTAATGGCTTTATTCAGTGTGATCGCTTATAATCAATATTTTTCAAAAGCCGCATGCCTATCGCCATCCATTGGATTCTGTCGCGATTATTTAAAGAAAGCCATTAATCAAGTCGATATAGTAGATGATACACGGGTCTATTTTTCTTATGGAGAATGTGAAATTGAAACAATCGAGTCATTACCGGAGGATGTTCGTTATTTTGCTGATGCTTTTGTTGAACAAAATGCTGAAACATTGGTTTACAATCAGCCTGGTGGAGAGCACAATGAAGCTTCATGGCGAGAACAAAATCCAAAATATATTGAATTTCTATGGGAATCAGAAGAATATTGATCATAGTA
>JBHWOV010000023.1:0-20274 GCA_043424535.1 Aerococcaceae bacterium | reverse complement strand
TCGTGCTGATAAAGAATAGAATTCAGAATGCATTTCATGATCTTCTAAATGTTCGGCAGAAACCGGTCGGAAAGTCCCTAATCCTACATGCAAGACAAGTGGAATAATTTCGATGCCTTTTGCTCTCGCTTGCTCAAAAATTTCGTCCGTAAAATGTAGCCCGGCTGTTGGAGCTGCTGCTGATCCATTTTCCTTAGCATAAACCGTTTGATATCTCTCTGGATCATCGAGGGTTTCTTTAATATAAGGTGGCAGTGGCATTTCTCCTAGTGATTCAAGTACTTCTAAGAAAATACCTTCGTAAATAAATTCCATCTTCCGACCACCATGTTCTAATACTTCTGTGACTCTAGCCTTCAATTGCCCATCGCCAAAAGAAATGACAGTGCCAACTTTTGCTCTTTTTGCTGGTTTAACTAAAGTTTCCCACGTATCATTTTCGGTATTGGTCAATAATAAAACCTCTAAATGTGCGCCCGTTTCTTCCTTTACTCCAAAAAGACGTGCTGGAATAACTCGAGTTTCATTGACAACTAATGCATCGCCTGGTTTTAAATAATCCAAGACATGTTTAAAATTAGTGTCTTCAATCGTATCCTTTTCACGGTCGATGACTAATAATTTTGACGCACTCCGATCTTGTAAGGGTGTTTGCGCAATTAATTCTTCAGGTAAGTTAAAATCAAAATCTTTCGTTGTGAGCATATCATGCATCCTTTCCTTTTTCTTCGGGATAAGGATATCCCAAATGTTCATATGCTAAAGGTGTCACGATCCGCCCTCGTAAGGTACGTTTTAGGAAACCATTTTGTAGTAAAAATGGTTCATACATATCTTCAACTGTTGTGACATCTTCATTAATATTGGCCGCAATGGTATTCAATCCCACTGGGCCTCCTTGATATAATTCGATCATGGTCGTCAATAAGCGTCTATCCGTCTCATCCAATCCCGACTGATCAATATCCATCATGTTTAGCGCTTTATCTGCTAAATCCTTCGTGATTAATGTTTGGCCTTCATATTGAGCAACATCTCGAACCCGACGTAAAATACGATTGGCAATTCGAGGTGTCCCGCGACTGCGTCGAGCAATTTCCTTCGAAGCTGCTGGATCGATCTCTACATCAAAAATCTCGGCACTTCGATGCACAATCAATTGTATTTCATCATGGGTATAATATTGCATATGCGAAATAATACCAAAACGATCTCTTAGAGGCTGTGATAATAAGCCCGCTCGAGTCGTAGCACCAATAAGAGTAAAGGGAGGTAATTCGAAATGGATCGGTTGACTCGTTTGACCTTGGCCTATAATAATATCAACATAATAATCTTCCATCGCTGAATAAAGCACTTCCTCAACGACACGTGGCAGGCGGTGTATTTCATCAATGAATAAAATATCTCCTGCTTTCAGTTCATTTAAAATAGCTAACAAATCGCCTGAACGTTCGATCGCCGGTCCACTGGTTGTTTGAATGCCAACTTCTAATTCATTAGCAATGACCATCGCTAAAGTTGTTTTCCCTAGTCCTGGAGGACCAAATAATAGAACATGATCGAGTGCTTCTTCTCTTTCCTTAGCAGCTTGAATATAAATATTTAAATTATGTTTTATTTTTTCTTGGCCAATATATTCATTCAATCGTTGAGGCCTTAAACTATAATTCGATTCCATTAATGCATCTTCTGGAAATTCCTGATTTGAAACGATGCGTTCTTCTTCCATTTATCTCCCTCCTCTCCTATTGAACAAGTAATTTCAACGCATGGCTCAGTGCCGCTTGCGTATCATCAAATGTTACGTCTTTCATTTGTTTTTCGACCTTCGCTATTTCACGCGCAGAATAGCCTAGTCCTGATAATGCTTCTTTGATTTGTTCTAAAATTTCTGAAGTAAGTGGTGATTGCTGTTGTATTGGTGATTCTTCCGGCGCGAAATCATCTAATTTCCCTTGGAGATCGAGGATCATTTGTTGGGCTGTTTTCTTACCAACACCAGGGAAATTGGTTAAATAATTGATATTTTCTTGATGAATCGCTTGAACTAAACCTGCTTGGTCTCCCGGAGCAAGTATGGATAGTGCCGTTCGGGGACCAATACTTTTTACAGTCGTTAATTTATTAAATAATTGTTTTTCTTCTTTTGATAAAAATCCATATAGCGTATGAGCATCTTCGCGGACAACGAGTTCCACATAAATACGGACGTCTTTACCTAAGGAGCTACTCCATTCAAATGCATTGGGGGTTAATATTTTATAGCCCAATCCTTGATGATCGACCACAATATATGTTGGTTCGATACTCTCGACCTTTCCTTCAATATATTCAAACATTTATTCAACAAGTCCTTTATACTCGCCATAGCCTTTGGCGTCCATTTCTTCATAAGGAATGAATTCTAATGCTGCTGAATTAATGCAATAGCGCAATCCGCCTTCTGCCACCGGTCCATCATTAAAGACATGTCCTAAATGCGAATCTGCCTCTTGGCTTCGTACTTCTGTTCTACGCATTCCATATGTACGATCTTCTTTTTCAATAATTTTTTCCTCATGGATTGGTTTAGTGAATGATGGCCAACCGCATCCCGCATCATATTTAGTATTAGATGAAAATAAAGGTTCGCCACTGACAATATCGACATAGATACCTTTTTCATAAAAGTCATCATATTCTCCAGTAAAAGCACGTTCTGTGCCGCTTTCTTGAGTTACATGATATTGTTCAGGTGTCAATTGTTTAATTTTATCTTGGTATTTTTTATCTGTCATAATATATTCTCCTTAATTATAAAAAGTAGTTTGATGGGTGTCTTGAATCCGTTTGAACATCTTTTCGATACTTTTTTCGCCGAATTCGACAAAAACGGGACGCCCATGTGGGCAATGATAAGGATCTTCTAAATCTGCCATATCATGAATTAATGCTTCTGCTTGTTGTTTGTCGAGATAATGATTCGCTTTAATCGCACCACGACAACTATGCATAATAATTCCCGCCTCTAAATAGTCGGTCAGCGATAAATCTGGTTCTTCAATCATTAATTCAACTAATTCTCTGACGACTTTTTCAATATCATCCGCCTTAATCCAATTAGGATACTGATCTAATTGATAACTGGTCGGTGAAAATTGCGTCATAACAATGCCAACACGCTGTAATTGTGGTTGAATGGATTCGATCGCAACCATTTCGGAAGCCGTAAATTCTAATATAAGCGGTATTAATAGCTGTTGCTGTGCGGTCACATTGATTTCTTCATTCAATAATGCTTCATAGCGGATTCTCTCTTGTGCAGCATGCTGATCGATGAGAAAGAAACCATCTTCCGATTCAGCAATTAAATAGGTTCCATGAATTTGGCCTACATAACGCAAAGATAAAAAGTCGATTTTTTCTTCTTCATCAAATTGATCGCTTTGATACGTATAAGTATCCGTCGACTCTGTCACTTCTGATTGTGACACTTTATCATCATTGTAAGATACATTCAATGTGTTTTTATTGCCATCATTTAGTGCCTCTTCTAATGCATGTTTATCAATCGATGGCTGTTCTCTCGTTACCGGTTTTTGATAACTGAACTCAAATGGCATAGTTGTCGGCGCTTTAGGTTGGACTTTAGGCGTATCAATATCTTCGATCGATACTTCTGGCACAGGATTGATGCGCGCCAATTGTTTTTCAACTGTTTCAGTTAATAATTGACTCAATTCTTCTTCTTTGCTGAGACGAACCGTTTGTTTGGTTGGATGGACATTCACATCGACTAAATAAGGATCGATATCGATATTGATAACTGTCAATGGATAGCGTCCGATCATTAATTGTCTACCATAAGCTTTTAATAAGACTTTATCCAACATCACACTTCGAATCGGACGCTGATTAATCATCCAATGCATATATTGTTTATTCGTCCGCGTTAATTGCGGCGGAGAAATATAGCCTGATATTTGAAAGTCCATCGATTCTCCAGCTATCGGTATCAATTGTCTGGCAATTGAAGCAGAATACACATTCGCAATCGTTTGCTGTAAATCATTATTTCCAGTCGAATTGAAAATTCGTTGGTTATTATGAATTAAAGTAAAGCGAATATTCGGATAGGCTAAAGCAATATTTTGGACAAAAGTTGTCGTATGTTTTAATTCCGTTTGTAATGTTTTTAAATGCTTTAGTCTAGCGGGAGTATTATAAAATAAATCATCTACCGTAATAGTCGTACCTTGACGCGGCTTGGCAATCGATTCTTCGACAATAGCCGAATCCTCTACTTTAATCTGATAACCTTCGGTTGCATCTTCTGGTGTTGACTCTAAAGTCAATTTAGAAACAGAGCCAATACTGGCTAATGCTTCGCCTCGAAATCCTAAGGATTGAATTCTGAATAGATCATGGACAGTATAAATTTTACTCGTTGCATGGGGTAAAATCGCTGTTTTTAAATCCTCTGGTTCCATACCGATTCCATTATCGATCACTTTAATCGATTGAATTCCTGCTTCAAGTAATTCAATGGTCACGATTGTGGCTTGAGCGTCAATCGCATTTTCAACGAGTTCTTTGACGACAGAGGCAGGCCTCTCGACGACTTCTCCGGCGGCAATTTGATTCGCTAATGCACTGTCCATTTGTTTAATTTTAACCATCATCCACCTCCTAAAAGATCTGTGTTATTCATCAATGCTGTTGACCAAATCATTTAAATAATTCAATGCATCAATGGGTGTTAATTGATTGATATTAATCGAGCGGATTTTTTCAATCAGCTGTTCATTGGCTGATGTCTCTTGTACTTCCATTTCAGGTTCAAATAGTGATAATTGTTGGTCCTTTATCGGTTCTCTATTTTTACTCTCAAGCTCATTTAAAATTTGTTGGCTATTGACAATCAATTCAGCCGGCAATCCCGCTAATTTAGCGACATGAATACCATAACTTTTATCCGCGGCTCCTTCAAGAATCTGATGAAGGAAAATCAATTCACCGTCTTGTTCTGTTGCGCCCACATGAATATTTTTAATGATTGGAATTTGCTCTGCTAAATCCGTTAATTCATGATAATGCGTTGAGAAGATGGTAATGGCTTGGACGTGTTTAGCAGTATATTCAATAATTCCTTGCGCTAAAGCCATCCCATCATAAGTTGCTGTTCCCCGACCAATTTCATCAAATAGTAATAAACTGCGGCTCGTCGCTTCTTGTAAGGCAAAATTCGTCTCCATCATTTCAACCATAAAAGTACTCTGTCCGATAGAAATGTCATCTGAACTACCAATACGCGTAAAAATACGATCAACAATAGGTAAAACTGCTTCATCTGCTGGAATAAAACAACCGATTTGATTCAAAATAATCGCATAAGCCACTTGGCGCATAAAGGTACTTTTACCTGACATATTAGGTCCGGTTAAAATAAGTAAATACTGTTTTGGTGTAATCGTTAAATCATTCGGTACGAATTCACTTTGTCCGATAAGTTTCTCTACCACTGGATGGCGGCTGTTCACTAATTTCAATTGATGTTTGTTATCTGTGATTGACGCTTGCACATAATTTTCTTGTTCACTAATGACAGCAAAATTACATAATACATCCAATGCCGCAACATCTTTGGCTAATTTTTGTAATGCTTCATCATAAGTGTTTACTTGTTCTCGAATCTGGACAAAGAGCTCATATTCAAGATTCGCTGCTTTTTCTTGCGCTTCGAGAATCGTTGTTTCAATTTCTTTCAATTCCTCCGTTATATAGCGTTCAGAATTGGCAAGTGTTTGTTTACGCTCATAACGAGGATCATCAAATTCTGCCGCTTGCAGACGGCTAATTTCAATATAATAGCCGAAGACTTTATTATATCCTACCTTTAAAGTTTTTAATCCTGTTCTTTCACGCTCACTTTGTTGTAAATCCGCTAACCATTGTTGACCATTTCTAAGCGCATCCCGGTAATGGTCCAATGTTTCATCGAAACCATCACGAATAATATCCCCTTCAGTAATAGAAATCGGTGGCTCATCAACAAGTGCCTGCGATATTAATTCATATAATGGCGTTAAAGTATTAAGTTCCTCAAAGTAGCGCTGACTGCTCGTATTATTCGATTCGATAATCTCTAAAATGCTATTGATAACTGGAATTTGTTCTAAGGATTGTTTGAGTTGCTGAATGTCTCGTGCATTCGCTGACTTTAGACTTATTTTTGTCACTAATCGCTCAAGATCATAAATTTTTTTCATCCGTTCCAATAAATCAACGCGTTCAAAATAAGCATCCTTTAGCAGGGCTACCCGCTCATGACGCTGTTTTAATTCTACGACATCCATTAAAGGCTTTTCTAACCATTGTTGCAATAAGCGACCGCCCATGGCTGTTTTCGTTTGATCTAACAACCATAATAAACTCCCTTTTTTCTTTTGCGTTCGTAGTGATTTTGTGAGTTCTAGTTGGGCTTTGGCATAGTGATTCATCTGTAAATAATCTTGAATCTGATAGCGTTGCACGGGTTGCAAATGCTGAATTGCTTGAAATTGGACACTTTCAATATATTGAACAAATAGGGATAATGCTCTCGCTTCATCTGCGGTAGCATCTTTTAATTCCCAAGTTGTTATTTGCTTATTATCGAAATGGCTAATATCAGAAAAATAGACTGGCATCGTTTCCTTCAAGATACCTTCTTGTTCTTCAGTTAAACTGTCGTCCAATAAAATTTCACTCGGTCCAATTGCTTGTATTTCATTTAAAATCGGTTTTTCGGTCTTGGCATTTGTTAGATGAATTTCCCCGGTCGATAAATCACCATATACTAATACAAAAGCTTCTTCACCGCGATGCAAGAAAGCGAGGTAATTATTATCCTTACTAGCGACTGCATCATCTTCCAAAATCGTTCCCGGCGTGACGACCCGAACAACTTCTCTTTTGACCATTCCTTTTGTTAGCTTTGGATCTTCAACTTGTTCACAAATAGCTACTTTGTGCCCTTCTTGTATCAATTTCTTGATATATTCTGTTGCTGAATGATATGGGACACCACACATTGGAATCGGATTTTCAGCATTTTTATTTCGCGTCGTTAAAGTTATTTCTAAAATTCGTGATGCTTCGACCGCATCTTCATTAAATAATTCATAAAAATCACCTAAACGAAAGAAAAGAAAAGCATCTTCATACTTTTCTTTGATCGCATTGTATTGTTCCATCATTGGTGTTTGTTTTTTAGACATGCATGCACTCCTTTCTAATAGGTTAGATGAATGGCTTGAATTTCAATAGTTTTATTTGTGATCGGATTTATTTCAAAGTAAATCCCATTTAACATCACTTGCCCCTCGTCTTCAACCGAAAGCTTTTGTTTTGGCTTTGTTGTAAAACGTTGAATGACATCTTCTTTCTTAAAACCGATAATACTATCCAATGCACCCGTCATCCCAATATCACTAATATATCCAGTGCCATTGGGTAGGATTCTTAAATCATTGGTTTGCACATGTGTGTGCGTCCCATAGACAAAAGAAACCTCTCCATCTAGCCAATAGCCCATGGCTTGTTTTTCGCTCGTAGATTCTGCATGAAAATCGATAATAATATTAGACGTTCGTTTTTTTATTGCGGACAAGTGCTTTTCCAAGATGGCGAAGGGACTGATGTCATTTTTCATAAAAGCTTGGCCAAGTATATTAATCACAGCAATTTCATGGTGATTCACTTTAATAAAATGAATTCCTTTACCTGGAGTATGCTCGGCTAAATTTAAGGGGCGAACCAAGACTTTCGCATCATTGATAAATGAATAAATATCTCGATGATCAAAGGCATGATTCCCTAAAGTGATCACATCAACTCCTTGACTTAATAGCCATTTATAATCTGATTGAGTGATTCCCCGGCCCTTTGTAATATTTTCTCCATTTGCAATTGTTAATTGTGGCTTATATTTTTCTTTTAAGGATGTTAATAAATTAGCAATGGCCTTCTTTCCAGCATTTCCTACAATATCACCGATGACGATAAATTTCATATTCTTACTCTTTCTTTTTAATCTTGAATAATCTCTGAAATAATGCGATAGTTTGCTTTTAATAATTCAATCGTATCAAAATAACTGACAATCATTAACTCATCAGGCTGATAAGTAGTCTGCAAATGTTTCCATGTATCTATTGCTGATTGTTTACTGCCTTCTAATCGCAGTCCCGTTTCTGATTCGATCATTAACTTCTCAAATGATGTGAGTGACTGATAATAATTCCCTTCATAATAAGATGATTGATCGGAATCTGTGCCATGTAATAGATTATCCCTCGTTGGCTTGGAACTAGCATCATAAACGGCTCCCATCACAGTCAGTATAAAATAAGGCTTTGTTAATTGCTTGGAAGGGGTGAATTCTCTGCGATAAATCTCTAGTGCTTCATCTAAATAATAAGGTGCTAAATGCCCCGCGAAGGCATAAGGCAAACCATATTTGGCTGCCGTATACGCAGAAGTTAATGAACTCCCCAAAACATATAACGGAATATTTCGATCGATTCCAGGATGGGCGATGATTTCATCAGAACACGAATCGTTGGAAAAATATCTCTGTAATTTTTCAATCATCCATTCAAAGTTTTCAGTAGTAGGATGCATTTGTTGTAGTAGCTGCGCCGTCTCTTGATCTGTACCTGGAGCGCGCCCTAATCCCAACTCGACACGATTAGGATAGAGTACATCTAATGTTCCGTATCGTTCAGCAACTTGTAATGGATTATGATTCGGCATCATGACACCACCTGCTCCGATTCGCATCGTTTGGGTTTCTTGTAATAATTTGTGAATAATCACATCACTCGCAGAACTTACTGAGCCACGAAAATTATGATGCTCTGCTACCCAATATCTCTGATAACCTAATGATTCAACATATGAAGCCAATTCACAAGCTCGCTGTATCGCATCGATTTCTGATTCATCGGCAAATCGGGGCATTAAGTTTAATAAGGATAATACTGTTTTAGCCATTTTCTCAACTCTTTTCATCATTTAACTGAAGGTATATAGACTAATTATAACAAAAATACAGTCTGATGTCGCCTTGACATCCTTTGGATTCCGTCCATGAATGATAAAAAACGAACATTTCTTAAAGATCAAATCATAAATATAAATTTTATGATTATCCTAAGAAATGTTCGAATTCTTAAAATGAACAGTCACCTGAGTGATTGTTTATATTCAGTTATTATCAGTGATAAATTATTTTAAAATATCGTGAAGATCTGTATATTCTAAATCTTGAGCTTCAGCGACATGTTCTTCTGTTAATTTACCTTGATAAGTATTAATTCCGGTAAAGATTGTTTCATTTCCTAATGCTGCTTCAACAATACCTTTTGATGCAATTTGTTCTGCGTATTGTGATGTAACGTTGGTTAATCCAACGGTAGCAGTTTGTGGTACTGCACCAGGCATATTCGCAACACAATAGTGAACAACACCATGTTTTACAAATGTTGGATCATCATGTGTTGTCGGATGTGATGTTTCGAAGTTACCACCTTGGTCAACCGCGATATCGATGATAACAGAGCCTTCTGGCATATTTTTAATCATTTCCTCTGTTACTAAAACTGGAGCTTTGGCACCAGGAATAAGTACAGAACCAACGACAACATCGGCTTTACTTACAGAATAAGCGATATTATCAGCATTTGACATCAAGGTCACAGCTTGTTCACCTAATAAATCACTTAATTCTTGTAGACGATTTGGATTTAAGTCTAAGATTGTTACATGTGCACCTAGACCCATTGCCATTTGTGCAGCATGATAACCAACCGCTCCACCACCGATAATAACCACTTCACCATTCGCAACACCTGGAATTCCTCCAAGTAAAATTCCGCGTCCGCCATTTTGTTTTTCTAATAAATGAGCAG
The DNA here is from genome assembly GCA_043424535.1 of Aerococcaceae bacterium. Classification (GTDB taxonomy): domain Bacteria; phylum Bacillota; class Bacilli; order Lactobacillales; family Aerococcaceae; genus DSM-111022. The sequence continues at coordinate 10,339 of JBHWOV010000023.1, read as the reverse complement.
CTACTTGAATGGACATACGGCCTGCGATATGACTCATCGGTTGTAATAAAGGTAAATTGCCATCTAATGCCATTGTTTCATAAGCTACTGCCGTAACTTTTTTATCTAACAATGCTTTAGTGAGGGCATTTTCGGGAGCAAGATGTAAATAAGCGAATAAAATTTGATTTTCTTTGAAATAGTCAAACTCTTCTTCTAGAGGCTCCTTGACTTTAATTACCATTTCACTGTCCCAGGCTTCACTTGCAGTATCCACAATGGTCGCACCTGCTTCGACATACATTTCATCATCAAAGCTTGAGCCTAAACCTGCACCTGTTTCAACAACAACTTCATGCCCAGCATCAGTAATCGCGCGAACATTCGCAGGGGTTAAACCGACACGACCTTCAAATGGTTTAATTTCTTTTGGGACACAAATTTTCATAATTAAAATTCCTCCTTGTTCGAGTTTAAAAACAAATTAACATCATTTAATATAACACAATCACCTTTGTCTGTAAAACCAGACGGTTCAAATATATTGTTTTTTTCGATATAAAATAAAAAAGGTTATCCTCCAATTTTGATTGAAGGATAACCTTGATTATTTAACAATTATTTTACTAATTTTTTAATTAAATCAACATGCGTGTCTACCGCACCTTGTAAGAATTCTTTCGTATCTTCATTGTTTAATTTACCATTTTCGTCAAAATAGTCTTGTGAATTAGCAAGATATAATTCAGGTTGTTGAACGGTTGGCATATCTAAAAATGCTAATGATTGACGTAAGTGGTGGTTAGCTCCAAATCCAGATAAACCAGAAATTGAGTGTGATGCAACTAATGCTGGTTTACCACCCCAAACAGATTCACCCCATGGACGTGATGCAACATCTAATGCATTTTTCAATGCTGCTGGGATTGAACGGTTATGTTCTGGTGTCACAAATAAGATCGCATCTTGTGCCGCTACTTGTTCACGGAAATCTGTGTATTCTTGTGGACTATTTTCATCATAGTCTTGGTTATAAAGTGGTAAGTTTGCGATATCAATGAATGTTACCTCCACATCTGATGGATATAACTCAGCCATTGCATTGGCCCACATACCTGAATATGAATCTTTACGAATTGATCCGACGATAATTCCTACTTTTGTCATTAAATAAATCATTCCTTTCAATTTCTATACTTATATAATACTTCTAATTCGAAATAATTGCAAGCTTTTTGTTTCTTTTTTTCAGAAAAAAACAAGAACCTGTTAAACAGGTCCTTGTTAAATGCATCATTTCATGAATATTAAATGATATTTATTGATTTAATTCTTTTGTTTCTTCAACTAAATCCCAAGCTGGAATACTGCCACCTTTTGTAACCTCATTTATTTTATCGGCCACATCATCGGTTTGATATAATTCCACGATTTTTTGATAGAGTGGATTATCTTTATCCTCTTCTTTGACTGCAATATTATTGACATATGGTAGACGTAATGTTTCTGGCGTATCACCATAGACATAAATCGCATCTTTGGGTTCAAAATTTGTCGATGCTAAAAAGCTGTCATCAATGAATGCAGCATCGACATCTGACACTGCTGAAGGGATATATGAAGGATCGAGTTCAACAATTTCGATATCTTTTGGATTGTCGACGATATCTTTGGGTGTGAATAATCGATCTTCGTCATCCGGTAATGTGAATAATCCTTCTTCAGCCAATGTAATGAGTGAATTGCTGAGAGAAGCTGGGACATTATTCATCGCAATTTTTGCACCTTTCGGTAAGTCATCCAATGAGTCATATTTTTCAGAATAAATACGTGTCGGCACAGCAACAGTGTAACCAATCGTTACAATATTTCCATCATTTTCTTTATTCCAATTATTCATAAAGACATCATGTTGGAAAGCATTCATATCGATAGATCCATCCATCAATGCTTGATTCGGCAAGACATAGTCTGTCAATAAGACAACTTCAAGGTCAATGCCTTCTTCTTCACGAGCCTTATCGGCAACATATTCCCAAACTTCGGCATATTCATCACCAACGACACCGATTTTAACATGTTCTCCGTCGAATGGTTTGTCCTTCGCTCGGACGATACCTCCAGTCAATGATGAACAAATCGTAAAACACAACACTAAAAATGAGAAAAATCTTTTCATTTTATCCCTTCTTTCTTAATATTGTGTCATTTTACCACGATAAGCTCTCATCTACCAGGTTTTTTTAAAATAAACTCAATTGATCTTCATCAGGCATCCCTTCGAGTACCCCATTTTCAGTCATATAGCTGATAATTGTTTTGGAAACTTTCCCTCTCTTTTGTAGATCTTCTTTCGATAGGAATGGTGCTTCTTCACGAGCTTTAACAATTTGTTCCGCAACATTGGCCCCTAATCCAGGAATCGCACGGAATGGTGGTATTAAAGAATCACCTTCGATAATAAAATTGCGTGCATCCGATTTATTGATGTCGACCATTTGGAAAGTATAGCCACGCTCAAGCATTTCATTAGCAATTTCTAATTCAACGACGAGTGTTTTTTCAGTATTTGACGCATCAAACCCTTTAACATTGATTTCATCAATCCGGCGTTTCACCATTTCTTTTCCTTGTGCCATGGCTACGAGATCGAAATCTTTCGCACGGACTGAGAAATAGGTTGCATAATAAATGATTGGATGATGGACTTTAAAATAAGCGACTCTTAGTGCCATCATGATATAAGCTGCCGCATGGGCTTTCGGGAACATATATTTAATTTTCAAACAAGAGTCGATATACCATTCAGGTACACCTTTGGCACGCATTTCCTCTTGCCATTCATCAGGGATGCCGCGCCCTTTTCGAACATGTTCCATAATTTTAAATGCTAAGCCATCGTCAAGGCCGTATTGAATCAATGTAACCATAATATCATCCCGACAGCCGATCACATCAGATAGTTCCACGACATTCTTGCGGATCAATTCCTTGGCATTCCCCAACCAAACCTCCGGACCATGGGATAGGCCTGAAATTTGTAATAATTCAGAAAAAGTTGTCGGTTTTGTTTCCGATAACATACTACGAACAAAGCTCGTTCCAAATTCTGGCACGCCTAAAGTACCGGTATGTGAGTAAATTTCATCGTGCGTCACACCTAAGACTTCCGTGCCACTAAAAATTTTCATGACTTCTGGGTCATCAAAAGGAATCGTATCTGGATCAATGCCACTTAAATCTTGAAGCATCCGAATCATTGTTGGGTCATCATGACCTAAAATATCCAATTTTAAAACATTTTCATCAATCGAATGGAAGTCAAAATGCGTTGTCCGCCATTCAGCACTTAAGTCATCTGCTGGATATTGAATCGGTGTAAAGTCATAGACGTCCATATCACCAGGAATAACGATAATCCCGCCCGGATGCTGTCCGGTTGTTCTTTTAACGCCTTCAATACCTTCAGCTAAACGTAATCGTTCTGCTTGTGGTAACATTTCGCCTGTCGCTTCGACATATCCTCTGACATAACCGAGAGCTGTTTTCGTCGCAACAGTAGATGTCGTCCCCGCACGAAAGACATGGTCTTCACCAAACAATTCTTTCGTATAAGCATGTGCCCGGGCTTGATATTCTCCAGAGAAGTTCAAATCAATATCCGGAACTTTATCACCATAAAATCCTAAGAAAGTCTCGAAAGGAATATCATGGCCATCTTTTTTCAATTTTGCACCACAATTCGGACATTCTTTGTCTGGCAAGTCAAAACCTGATCCGATTTCGCCATTGGTATAAAATTCATTGAAATAGCAAGAAGTACAATAATAATGTGGTGCAAGTGGGTTAACTTCGGTAATCCCCGTCATCGTCGCAACCAAACTGGAACCAACCGATCCCCGTGATCCAACGAGATAGCCATCCTCATTACTCTTTTGCACCAGTTTTTGCGAAATTAAGTAAATAACGGCGAAGCCATTACTAATAATACTTTGCAATTCTTTTTCTAGACGAGCACTGACGATTTCTGGTAGATCTGGTCCGTACATTTCATGTGCCTTGTCATAAGACATCTGTGTAATTTCTTCCTCGGCACCTTCAATTTTTGGCGTATACAATTCAGATTTAATCACTTCTAATTCATCGACTGAATCAACTATTTTTTGTGGGTTTTCGATCACAATTTCATAAGCAACATCTTCGCCTAAGAAACGATATTCTTCGAGCATCTCTTCGGTCGTTCTAAAATGCGCATCCGGGAAATATAATTGTCTATTTTGGTTTTGCTTCATTGAGCGTTGCAATACTTCAGTGTAAATACTATCTTTTTGATCGATATAGTGAACATTGCCGGTAGCCACGACTAATTTTCCAGTATCTGTTCCTAATTGGACGATATTTTTCATAATGTCTTCCAAATCTTTTTCTGAAGTGATTGTTTCATCTTCTACTAATGGATAATAATAACTTTTTGGCATTAATTCGATATAGTCATAATCGGCGACTAATTTTAATGCCTCATCATAGCCTTTTTGCATCATGGCTGTAAAAACTTCACCTTGAGAACATGCTGTCCCCATTAATAAATCCGTTCGGTATTGATTCAATAAACTTAATGGAACACGTGGGATGCCTCGATAAAAATATTCTGTATTCGAAGTGGATACTAATTTAAAGAGGTCTTTCAAGCCCTTTTGATTTTTAGCAATCAATGTCGCATGGAAAGGTCTCGCTTGCTGATAAGCATTGCCTTTTCCTAATTGATCATTCAGCTGATCATGATGCGTCATTCCAAATTGTTCTTCCGCTTGATCTAATAGTTTTAATAGTAAATATCCTGTTGTCTCTGAGTCATAAACTGCACGGTGATGTTGTTCCAGCGATAATCCATAGCGCTTCGCTAATGTATTTAAGCGGTGTGATTTTAAATCTGGATTGACTGTTCTTGATAATTCTAATGTATCAATCACGGGTAATTTTGTTGGTCCATAGCCAAGTCGTTCATAAGCTTTATCAATAAAGCCAATATCGAAGCTCGCATTATGAGCCACAAGAATCGAATCTTTGGAAAATTCATAAAAATCTTCCATGACTGGTGCTTCTTGAGGTGCTGATTGAACCATCGCATTGGTAATGGATGTGAGTTCAGTCGTAAAACTGGATAATGTTTGATTGGGATTGATGAATGATTCGAAAGTATCAATCACTTCCCCTTCACGCATTTTTACCGCTGCGAGTTCGATCATCTTGTCATAAACAGAAGATAGACCCGTTGTCTCCACATCAAACACGACATAAGTTGCATCTTTTAATGGAATCGATTGAGGATTATAAGCGACCGGCTCACCATCATTCACAACATAAGCTTCCATCCCGAATAATACCTTGATGTCGTGCTTTTTACCGGCATGATAGGCTTTAGGGAAAGCTTGTACCCCACCATGATCTGTGATCGCAATGGCCTTATGGCCCCATTTTGCGGCTTGGGCAATCAATTCTTCCGCTGAATTTGTCGCATCCATTGGACTCATTTGAGTATGTGCATGAAGTTCGATGCGTTTTTGATCTTCTGGTGCATTATCTGTCCGGACGAATTTTTCTTTAATTTTACGGACAGAGCGTGGACGAATATATAATTCCGATGAATAATTATCGGGAATTAAATCGCCTTCCATCCGTATCCAGTCACCTTTATTATAAAGGCCTAATTGTTCAGCTTTAATACCGCGTCCGGTCATAATTTTTACTTGCACTGAACTGGTATAATCCGTCACATGCATAATCGATAATTGGCCACCATTACGTAAATCTTTGACATCTTTGTCGAAAATGTAGCCTTCTGTGACAATTCGAAATTGACTCTCGGTTAATTCAGACATCGGGATAATCATCGCATTTTCAGGGATATCCTTGCCAATTTGTTTAATATCACTATCTTCAATGACTGTTTGCTGTTGTCGTTTTTCCTGAGCTTCTAATGCTTCTATTGCTTCCATTAATGAACGTTCATCTTCATCTTTTTGGCGATCTAGATGCGCATCGATTTCTTGCTCTCGTAAAGTTTCATCGACTTGATAATTGATATTGATATGGTCCAATCCAACTTGTTTGAGTCGCATTAAAAATAGGGAATGATATTTTGATTGAATAGTATTAAGCACTTGTTCAGATGATAAGGAAATCGTTAATTCCCCATCTGCATATTCATAATTAGCATGTTGCATCGTTGATCTTATAAAAGGTTTTTCATTCGCTAAAGCTGAATAAACCGCAAACCAATATGCTTCAATCAACTCATTTTGTTTGATTGGTTGATCAAAATGCCACCAGATTTGAATATCCGCAATGTCTCCAAAAGTCTCTCGCATTTTCAATTGAAATATTTGATAAACTTCAGGTGGTAATGGTTGGGGATTATTCAAATAAAATTCCCATTGATGTTCTTCCACAATGATATTTACTTGATCAATTTCTACCTCTTCTAATGCTTCCTCAAGAGATGGATTATTAAAATTTAATTGCTGTAATAAAACATCAAATAATTTTCGTTCATCTTTCATGATGCGCTCCTTTCCTACATTTTATGCCTTTACTGAATTAAAAAATCTAAATATTTATCATGTTCACGATAAATATTTAGATTACGCTTAAACTGCTTTAATTTCTAGAAAAAGGCTCTCTGAATATCATTCCACGTGACAAGAATCATTAATATAAAGAGCAGTCCAACGCCAATCAAGGTAATAATACCTTCCGTTGATTGACTAACCGGTTTGCCACGTATGGCTTCTACTATATTTAAAACAATTTTTCCTCCGTCTAAAGCTGGCACGGGTAATAAATTAACAATGCCTAAATTGGCACTCAACCAAGCCATGAAATTTAAAATAGGGATAAAACCAAATTCGACGACTTGATTTGTCATTTGAGCCATGGCCACAGGACCACCAAAATTATCGATACTAAATCCTGATACAAACATGTCTTTGAGTGCAAGTAAGACGCCCATGATTACATTAAAGGTTGCTGTAAAACCATAAGTTAAGCGTCGCATGAAACTCGTATCATAACGGTCACCTTTAATGACACCGATGACACCATATTCTTCTCCTGTTTCAGAATCAACGGTCGAATCAATCGTCAAATCTGTCGTGTATTCACTTCCATCACGTTCATAAGTTATTTCAACTTCCTCGCCGGGATGCGGTTGAATATATGATACCATTTCATTCCACTCACTGACAGGCTCTTGATTGACAGCTGTGATAATATCATTAGCTTCTAATCCAGCCTCTTCGGCTGCAGATCCTTCCGTGACTGTGCCTATGATTGGTTCTGGTGAGTTCATTGGAATGCCTGGTAATAAGAAGCCAATAATCGTAAAGACAATAATCGACAATATAAAATTATTGAGTGGACCAGCGATATTCGTTTTAAATTTAGACCAAGGGCTGGCCGCTTCATAGCGGCTCTCATAAGGTGCTACTTCAACAATGGTTTTATCTGCCTCAATGATCGTCGCTTGTCGATTGACAGGATATGTCACATAATCTGATTGACCAGATGGTAGTGCTTCAATTGTCATCTCATTAATCAAATCGACTTGATTGACTCGAACCGGAAGTTCATCCTGAGCCAATGCATCAGATAAATTGATTTGTTGCACTTCATTATTTTGATTAAAGGATAGACCAATCTCCATTCCTGGTTCAATATCCTCTTCCTCATTTAATCCAGCCAAGCGGACATAGCCACCCATTGGTAAAATACGCAATGTATAAGTTGTCCCATCTTCTGCTTGATGACTAAATAATTTGGGTCCCATACCAATCGCAAATTCACGCACTTTGATTCCGGCTTTTTTAGCGAAATAAAAATGTCCAAATTCATGAATTACGACAATAATTGAAAAAATTAATAAAAAAACGATGATTGTCTTCATTCATACCTCCTAATTAAATAAGTTAAACCAGATGCCAAATGCTAAGCTGGCAAATAAGAGACTATCAAAGCGATCTAATACTCCGCCATGACCGGGAATTAATTTGCCCGAATCCTTTACATTAAAATGTCTTTTATAAGCTGATTCAATCAAATCGCCAAATTGACCAGTTAAGGAAATAATAATCGTTAAGAGAACAATATGTGGGAAACTACCTAATTGTGTATTAAAAATAGATATATATAAACTTGCAATCAATACAGCCCCCACAGTCCCACCAATCATTCCTTCAACTGTTTTATTAGGAGAAACAGAAGGTGCTAATTTTGTTTTACCAATTTTACGACCGACCAATAATGCAAAAATATCCGTCATCCAGACAGAAATTAATAAATAAGCCAAGGTCGGTATACCAATGTCTCTAATATCAATCACCATATAGAAACCACGACCAATATAAATAGCCCCTAACATAATAATCGCAGCATGTGTAAAATTAAATTTATGGGATTTAAATACAGTATACATGAGTAAGATGATTGCACATAAAAAATACACACTGGTCACATCAAAATTTTGCAATAGCGATGGCATATAGTGAGTGGGCATTAATTGGACATACAAAGCAATCGCACCAATAAAAAATGGGAATTTTGAGGTGATATTTGCCATTCGCATTAATTCAAATAAACCTAATAGTCCTAGTATCAGCAAGAAATAAGCAAAATAAGCTTTTCCTGCCAATGCAAAGGGTAGAAAGACGAGAAAGGCTAAGACTCCATATATAATACGTTCTTTCATTCAAAAACCTTCTCTCTTACAATTTTCCATAACGGCGATGGCGATTGGCATAATCCTCCAAAGCAATATCTAAATCATCCGGTGTAAAATCAGGCCAATATTTATCACAGAAATAAAATTCACTATAAGCTAATTGCCAGAGAAGAAAATTGCTGAGACGTTGTTCACCACTCGTGCGAATCATTAAGTCAGGATTGGCATATTCCCCTAAATTTGCAGTTTCAAGATGTTGTGAAATGAGTGTTTCATTGATGTCCTCAACATCCAATCGATTTTCTTTAACTTCTTCAGCAATCTGTTTCACTGCATAGGTGATTTCTTGATGACTTCCATAATTTAAGCAAATATTTAAAATTAAACCGTCATTGTCTTTGGTTTTCTCTATTGCTTCATCCATCATTTTCTTCGTGTGCTCTGGTAACTGTTCAACATTACCGGTCGTTTGCACTTTAATATTTTCTTCGATTAATTGTGGTAAAAAGTCATTAAAGAAATACTTAGGTAAATTCATCAAATAACGTACTTCTTCTTCCGGCCTTCCCCAATTTTCTGTAGAAAATGCATAAATCGTTACGACTTTAATTTTCAGTTCATTACAGCGAATAACGATTTTTTTTATGGTTTCGACACCTTTTTTATGTCCTGCTACACGGGGTAAAAATCTTTTCTTAGCCCAACGACCATTTCCATCCATAATAATTGCGATGTGTTTAGGAAGTGTTTTGGGATCTAGTTTCATTCATACACCTCTTCTTCATACTTATCCAGTCCATTATACATTAAAATGTCTTGAACTTATAGGCACATTTTCTATACCTATTAACTTATTATATTGTTGAATAAAAACAATACCTCTCCAAATATTAACATATTGGGAGAGGTATTGATAATGAATTAATTATTCAAAATTTCGTCTTCTTTAGCTTTAGCTAAGTCATCAATTTCCTTGGTCGCTTGATCGGTGACGTCTTGAATTTGTTTTTCATAATTCTTAACATCATCTTCCGTCAATTCATTAGCCTTTTCTAATTTCTTAGCTTCATCTATTTGACCACGACGAATATTACGAATGCTTATTTTTGCATTTTCCGCTTCTTTGCCGACAACTTTCACTAATTCTTGTCGACGTTCTTTGGTTAATGCTGGAATAGTAAGTCGAATAACATCTCCATCATTATTTGGTGTGATACCAATATCACTTTGTAAAATGGCTTTTTCGATATCACCGATACTTCCTTTATCATATGGAGTGATCAGTAGCATTCTTGCTTCAGGAACTGTAATTCCTGCTAATTGATTTAACGGTGTTGGTACACCATAATATAATACTTGTACTCGATCTAAAATACTTGCGTTTGCAACTCCTGCTCGAATAGTTCCTAATTCTCTTTGGAATGATTCGATGGATTTTTGCATTCGTTCCTTTGTCGTTTTAATAATGGTATCCGCCATAATAATCCTCCTACAGTAGTCTGATAACTTTATTATATCATAGTTAATATATAAATTATAGTGAAGATGATTTGCGTTCTGGCGTTATGAACGTTCATTATAAAAAAACTCAATCATTAATATTAATGATTGAGTAATAATTTATAGCTAGTTGAAAAATAATCT
>JBHWOV010000022.1:0-2633 GCA_043424535.1 Aerococcaceae bacterium | reverse complement strand
TGCTCCTTTTTCTCTGGCTTCTTTAAGTAAGTTAGAAACGGTGGGTCTCGACATGTGTAAGGACTTTGCAATCTCTGATTGCGTTTTATTACCTTCGTAATATAGAGTAGCTACTTCAACTAACAATTCATCACGATTATTACTCATTTTATCAATCTCCTAAATACTTATTAGTTATGTACTTTAAAAATGTAAGCGATGTTTTAATTATTTTAGTGTAAATTTTAACAAATGTAAAATGTAATTACAAATGTTAGGTAAACGTTTGCATATTCATTCATTATCAAATACAATTGAATCAAATAATACGAAACGAAAATATGGAGGTAGAAATTAAGGATGATAGTGAACTCAAAGGAAGTACTTTTAGAAGCTATGGAAAAAGGATTTGCTATACCAGCAACAAATTTTATTGATTTAGATTCAGCTAGAACTTATATTGAGGTAGCAGAGGAAAGAGGTTTGCCTTTAATTTTACCATTTGCTCAATCTCATAGTGAAATTATTTCTCTAGAAGAAGCAGCTATGATTGGGAAATACTCGGCGGATAAAGCAACTGTTCCGGTAGTTTTGCATTTAGATCATGGGTCAGATCCGGACTTTATCTTTCGATCTGTTGATTTAGGATTTAGCTCAGTCATGATTGATGCCTCTCAAATGGCTTTTGATGATAATGTAGCAGTCACTAAGAAAGTTGTTGAATATGCACATAAATATGATGTAACGGTTGAAGCTGAATTGGGTCATGTTGGCGCACAAGACACAACTGAAGCTTACGAATCAAGTGAATCCGTTTATACAGAAGTAGAGGATGTCATTAAGTTTGTGGAACAAACAAATGTTGACTCTCTGGCGATTTCTATTGGTACAGCTCATGGCGTTTATAAAGGGGAACCTGAAATCAACTTTGAGCGTTTAGATGAAATTAATCGTTTAACAAATATTCCATTGGTCCTACATGGTGGTTCATCATCTGGGGATGAGAATTTAAATCGCTGTGCTTTGAATGGAATAGCTAAGATTAATATCTTTACAGATTTCTTAAATGGTGCACTGAATAAAATTAATGACGGAAATCCATCAAATTATTTAGTCCTTAAAGAACTAGCTAATGAGGGAATGGCAGAAGTTCTCCATCATTACTATGATGTATTTAATACCCAACCAATCCATCTTGAAGGAGAAGAAGCATGAGTAAACCAAAAGTAAATACACCATTTTTTATGTTAAACCCCAAATCTTATTTATATGGTGAAGAGTTATTAGAATTAGCTTTAGTCGCAGACGAACTGGCGAAGGAAAATCCAGAGATTTCAATTTTTGTCACAAGTCCATTTGCTGATTTATCGAATGTTGCTTCTCAGACTGAGAATGTGATTGTAACGGCCCAGCATATCGATGGAATTGAACCGGGTAGAGGGATGGGCCATGTTTTACCAGAGTCTGTTCATTATGCAGGTGCTAGAGCCACATTTCTTAACCATGCAGAAAGACCCTTATCTTTTTCAGATTTAGTGAAAGCGGTTGACCGAGCGAATGATTTAGAAATCGTTACTGTCGTCTGTGCGGACTCTTTAAAAGAAGCCCGAGCGATTGCGACATTGAAACCAGATATTATTTTATGTGAGCCAACAGAATTAATCGGGACGGGTCAAACAAGCGATGAATCCTATGTCTTGAAGACGAACGAAGCTGTGAAAGAAGTAAGTCCCGAAACATTAGTAATGCAAGCCGCAGGAATCAGTACCGCGGATGATGTGCACAACGTGATTTCTTTAGGAGCTGATGGGACAGGATGTACGAGTGGGATTGTTAAAGCAGACGATCCAAAGCAAATGTTAATTGATATGGTAAATTCAGCAATTGAAGCATCTAAAAAGGAGTAAATTAATGGCTGTTTATAAATCAACGATTGAAGTAGGTACAAAAGCAGATAACTCAACGTATATTGACATCACTGAGCAAGTGGAAGAAGCGGTTAGTAAAAGTGGCGTTAAAGACGGTATTGTAGCAGTAGTGACTTCCCACACAACTTGTGCGGTATTTTATGAAGAAGATGCACATGACAAGAATGAAGATGGCCACGACACTCTGCAGCAAGAGTTAAACAATGTGTTAGCGAAGATTATCCCAGACCATGATTCGGCGGATACATATGTTTATCCAGGAGAAGAACATTATCAAGTCGTTGAATCTTGGGACAATGCAGAAGATTATTTACCCGGTGGCGATCGATCTGCCTTGTGGAATGGAGACGCCCATTTAAAGTCTACAGTGATTGGGACAAGTGAAGTATTCAACGTTGAAGATAACGAACTAGTCGTCGGTAGTACTGGCTACATTTATTTTGTAGATTTTGATACAACAAGAGAAAGAACTCGAAAGGTATCTATTACAGTAATCGGGGAGTAATATGGTATGAACTGATATAAAAAATATGTTCTATTACATTTGTCAGTGTCTAAGGTTACTGTATTTTAATTGTGAATAGATGTTAAAAAGGTATAAGATTTAATTAACAAATTTTTTTAGATGGAAGAAATTTATTTATACATTCATTGTATACTGAATATAAAAAAACCTGACACGTTAAAGACAAGTTCTCAAACTGAAGATATTTTTAATTCTTATTT
>JBHWOV010000021.1:0-5431 GCA_043424535.1 Aerococcaceae bacterium | reverse complement strand
CGAGTTTTTGAGGTAATAACAATCTGATGTCCTCTCTTTTTTATATTTTTTTAATTCGTGCATAAATTTTTAAAAAAATTCCCATTTCTTAATTCAATTTATTACTGTATTTTTAAACACAAAAACTGCATTATCAATTTGATATTGCAGTTTTATATAATTTTTATTCAAAATGACTCGTTTGATTATAAACTTGTAATTTAAATTGGCCATCACGGTAATCGACAATCGAAACAGCCGCATTATTGATAGCTTCTTTCTTATCGAAATCCGCAACTAATCCATGTAAGAGATTACGAATGGTTAAGCCATGGCAAACAACTAAAATATTTTCATTAGTTCCAGCATGACGATTAAGTAGGGTAAGGAGACCACTTTCAACACGTTGCCAAAATGTCGCATAGTTTTCTGCGTCATGGTAAGGATCCAAGTCTGCTAATGTATCTAGGAAGTCCTTGATTTCGACTTCAGTACCTTCAGGTAGATCATGATGATAACGTGCAGTAGACTCTGCTTTTTTCCAAATGTCCTTAGCAGGTAATCCTTCATGAGAACCGAAGCCGACTTCTCTAAATTCAATCATTGGATGGATAGTGATATCTTTTGAATGTTCATTTTCATCGAGGATAATTTTTGCAGTTTCAATCGTGCGCATGAGATCACTTGTATAGACAGCATCAAATTTAATGTCTTTTAGACCTCTGCCGCTACGATGAATATCTTCAATACCTTCAGGTGTTAGAGGGGCATTACACCAACCTTGCATCCGATCATAACGATTGAAATATGTTTCACCATGTCGGATAAAATAAAATGTCACTCCATTTGACATTCGATCACTCCTTTACTGTTTTCATTATACCTTATTATCTTAAAAAACGATATCTTATTTACTGGCAAACTTTATTGAAATTTCATCAATGTTCAATGCATTTTATGGTATGATGTGGTAAACTCAACAAATGGATAAAATGTAAGAGGAGTAAAAATATGGAAATTAAACAACAACAATCTGTCTTACAAAAGTTAATTAATACCTTTCGCATCAATCAACAACAAATTGGTTTCGGTGCTTATGCTGCTGAGCTGTCCTTCTATGTTATTTGGTCACTCATTCCACTGATACTTTCTTTAGCAAATGTGGTCGCAGTTTTACCGATTGATCAAGGTGATTTTATAATGACGGTTCAGCGTGTCTTGCCGGATGAGGTAGAACCGGCGATTATGCCTCTTTTGACATCTTATTTAGATCAAACAAGTACAGGTATCTTTTCGATCGGGTTAATTATTTCATTATGGCCAGCGTCGAATATTTATAATACGATTCAACGTGTTTTTAATAATATTTATAAAGTGGAAGAACCACCAAACGCGATTATCGGCCGTTTATTTGCCTATATAATGACAGTGATTGCTGTTATTGGTGGTATTGCCTTCAGTTTTGTATTGGTATTTGGTGAAACGGTTTTAAATTTTATTGAAAATACTTTTCATCTTAATTTGACATTTTTAGATTATTTAATTCAATCAAGTCCATTCATAGCTTTTGTTGCTGTTTTGGTGGTATTGATTTTAATGTATCATTTTATACCGAATGTGAACTGGTCCATTAAATATGCTATCCCTGGAGCCGTATTTGCGATGATTGGTTTTATTTTAGTTTCTCAATTATTCACGATTTATTTATCATTTACAAAACATGGCGCAAGTAATGGAACGATGGGAGTTTTCGTTGTTTTTGTCATCTGGCTATATTTTAACACGATGATTTTAGCTGTCGGAGCCTTTTTAAATGTTTTTATTCATGATTATTTTGAAGTCAGTCATTTAGTTCAATACAAGGGATTAGGCTCAGATGATACAGAACCTATTCAAAGTGAAAACTATCGTGACCATGTGTTTTATCAAAAACATTTCGTTGATAAAATTTATAAACCTGAATCGACTGAAATGATGATTGAAGAAGTGGTCAATGATAATAAAGGAGCAAGAAAAGTTAATGAATCTTTCTAGACGTAATATTATTCAAAATGATAGCCGAGTAGATTATGGTATTGTATTAACTGTTATCTTATTAGCAATCATTGGTTTGGTCTCTGTTTTTTCGACCACCTATCTTATTGAAGATCTTGGTCTTACACCCACACTTTTCCATGCCTTATGGTATGCGATTGGAACGATTGCGATTATTGTAGTAATGCAATTAAATAGTGAACAATATTGGAAAATATCTGGTTATCTGTATGTCTTTGGTTTGATCCTACTCGTATTAGTATTGTTCTTCTACGACCGACAATTAGCAGCAGAAGTTAGTGCGAAAAGTTGGTTTAGATTTGGTCCTATTTCATTTCAGCCATCGGAAATTTTCAAACCGGCATATATTGTTTTTCTATCACGAGTGATTACGCAACATAATAGTGAAACAACGGAACATACTTTGAAATCTGACTGGGTGTTATTAGGAAAAATAGCGCTTGTAGCTATACCGCCAATCGTATTAATTCAATTGCAAAATGACTTGGGGACAAACTTAGTTATTATTGCGATTACTGCCGGAATGATTCTCGTTTCTGGGATTAGTTGGAAAATATTATTGCCGACTTTCTTAGTAGCAGTATTATTAGCAGGTGGAATTATCGCAGTGGTGTTATTATTCCCAGATTTCTTGATTGAACATCAAATCGTTGCTTCATATCAAATTGATCGGATTCATGACTGGCTTGATCCATTTGGTAATTCTCAAGGAAGTAGTTATCAATTAGCTCAGTCCATTAAGGCCATCGGATCAGGAGGACTATTCGGTAAAGGATTCGGTGTGTCAGAAGTTGATGTTCCAGTACGTGAATCGGACTTTATTTTTACAACCATCGCTGAGAATTTTGGGTTTATTGGTGGAGCACTTTTACTATTTATTTATTTTGTGTTGATTTATCAAATGGTACAAGTGTGTTTTGAAACCAAAAATGAATTTTATGCTTATATTGCAACAGGCGTTATTTCAATGATTCTCTTCCATATTTTAGAAAATGTTGGCATGACGATGGGATTATTACCGATCACAGGGGTGCCATTGCCATTCATTTCTCAAGGTGGTTCAGCCTTATTAAGTAATATGATTGGTGTTGGTCTCATCTTATCGATGCGGTATCATCATCGAAGTTATATGTTCAGTAATACGGACGAATTTTAAGAAAAAGACGTGTTATCCTCTCCAAAAAGGATAACACGTCTTTTTAAATGTACTTAGGATGCGCGTGTAACAAGATTTTTAAAGATATTTAAACTTTCGACTTGTGTATTCGCAGTAAGTTCTGGATGCCATTGAACAGCGACTATATTATGTTTTTTTGATTCAAAGGCTTCAATGACATGATCAGGACTTAATGCTGAAATGGTAAGCCCATTTCCTAATTCATTGATTGCCTGATGGTGATAAGAATTAATTTGACTTTTAGCACCCATGATTTGATACAATTGGGTATCTTCAACAATATTAATTGTATGAGTTGGAATTTGAGGTTTTGTTTTTTGTACATGTTGGATGGAAATATCGGGAATTTCTGTTAAATCTTGATAGAGTGTCCCGCCAAAATAAACATTTAACAATTGCATGCCTCGACAAACAGCCAGAATAGGTTTATTATATTTTAATGCGGCCTTAATGAGGGCAATTTCTGTTTGATCTCTTTTTGGAGATATTTCACCAATCACTTGCCTCGGTTCTTGACGATATAAATGTGGTGAGATATCTTGACCACCTGTCAATAATAAACCGTCAACCAATTGAATATATTCTTCAGCAAGAGGTTCATCTGTCATTGGCATAATGATTGGAATACCACCGACTTGTTCGATCACCTGTGAATATTCTCTTGGTGTATAATTAACTAGAAATCCATTATTGTCATCCTGTGTTTGAAATAGTCTTTCATTTCCTGTAATCCCTATAATAGGTTTCATTGTTTCACTACTTTCATTTTAGTTCATTATAGTTTAATGAGAATTGAATACAAGTTTTTAGTTTGGATAGATTGGAGGGCTCTATGAACTATCAAACAGCTATACAAGCATTACATCAAGGAAATATTTCGCCAGTTTACACACTACATGGAACAGAATCATATTTGCGGGATACATTTATTCAGACAGTGATGGATCAAATAGATAAATTAGACGATGGTGAAGTGGATGTCACACATATTGACTTAAAGGAGCAAACGATTCCTGAGATGATTGATGAAGCGAATATGTATTCATTCTTCTCACAATATCGGATAGTTATTGTGGATGATATCGATGTATTAATTGGATCATCAGCAACAAAATTAAGCAAAGCAAATGAACGCATGTTTCTGGACTATTTGTCACATCCTAATCCCAACACGATTCTTATTTTTAACCATTTATCTGACCAAATGGATAAAAGGCGTAAAATAACAAAACAGTTAATGAAGGATACGACATTTATTGATATTTCACAAATGAATGAACAAGGTGTTGCGCGCTATTTACAGGATTATTTATCTCATTCAGATTTGAGAATGTCTAAAGAAGCTGTGCAGACGCTTTTAATGCGAACGGATTATCAATTGACTGCTATTATGACTGAATTAAACAAATTAGAGGCCTATGCTTTGTCCGGCAATACGATTACAGTAGAAGTTATTAAACAATTGGTGCCAAGAACTTTAGAATCTGATGTGTTTGAATTGTCAAATGCTGTGGTAAATTTCCAAATAGATAAGGCAGTCCAAATTTATCAAGATTTATTATTAAATCAACACGAACCGATCGCTTTACATGCCTTATTGATATCGCAGTTTCGTTTATTTATTCAAGTTCGCTTACTCGCATCGAAAGGATATTTAGAAGGAGACATTGCGAAACAATTAAATGTACATCCTTACCGTGTAAAATTAGCCATGCAAAATAATCGAAAAATACCATATCCTGTATTAATTGAATTATATGAAGAAATGACTGAAATCGATTTTAATTTGAAACAGGGCATTGGAGTGAAAGAAACATATTTTTATCTTTTGCTTACAAAACTTAATGAAGAGACCAAATAAAAAAGGTAATGATATGTTTTCCATATCATTACCTTTTTAAATTAAGCATTTAATGCTTTCGTTAATTGTTTTTTCGTGTTTCTTGCTTTGTTTTTATGGATAAGACCTTTACCAGAAGCACGGTCAACTAATTTAACAGCTTGATTGTATAAAGCTTGTTTGTCGCCTTCGCCAGTTTCAACAGCTTGATTAAATTGTTTAATCGCTGTACGCATTGCTGAAACTTTAGCATTGTTTGCTTCAGCTTTTGTACCATTTTGACGTGCACGTTTTGTAGCTTGTGCTGAATTTGCCATGTTATTCACTCCTTAATCATTAAAATAGAATTAAGTTAAAACTTAATCAACAGATGGTATTAT
>JBHWOV010000020.1:0-3552 GCA_043424535.1 Aerococcaceae bacterium | reverse complement strand
TGGCTCTATGTCAAATAATGTTGATGGAGCTTTTGACGACTGATATTTCAGTCGTCTTTTTTATGCGCTTTTCTGTAAGTTATACTTTCTGTCTGCTTCCTCTTCACTGAAATATAAGTGGCGTGGTGGTTGGGGATTGATGTTCTTGAATTGTGTTGAAATAAGAATGCGACACCGTAAATGTCCAAAATTACGATAGCCATACCCTGATCGTTTAATCATTTTAATCTTATTCACCGTTCCTTCAACGACGCCATTGGATAAGGTATATTTTAAGCTGTGTTCTATCTCTAAGCGATACTTAAATAGTGTGTTAAACGCTGTTCGGACGCTTTTTGGAAAGACATATTTCTTCGTTTCTTCTAGGCTGTTCATGAAGTCTTTAAACGAATGGCGACGTACGGCTTCAACAATTCGGTGAACATGGGTATAAATGAGTAATAGCCTTGAATCAAGCTGTGTCAAATAACTAACGATTCCTTTTTCGGTAATCAATCCATCAAATAATCGGTGCGTATGATAATGTTCAAAATCAAGTGCTTCACGCGGTTTTAATAATAGTTTCCAGAGTTGCTTCAGCTTACGGTAATCTCGTGGCTGTTGGTACTTCAAATGATTCATTACCCCAATGCGGTGTTGGTTGAGAACGCGGTGCAGTAATTGAATGATATGAAAACGGTCAATGATAATTTCGGCATTTGGAAATAGCGATGGTAAAAAATGATGATAGGGAGAGTACATATCCATCGTAATCGTTTGAACTTTCAGGCGTTCTTCTCGAGAAAAACGCAAGAAATAATCCCGTAAATAGCCTTGTGTCCGGTCTTCTAGGATATCGATGACTTCATGGGTATGGTTATTCATCAAAATACAAGACATTGATCCCGTCACATGTTTCACAGATTTAAATTCATCAATCGCTAAATGGATTGGTAAAGCAGATGGTCTAGGCCGTAGATTATCTCCCCATCGCTCTAACTCACGGATGACTGTATTGGTTGAAACGTTGAGGTGTTGGGCGATTAGCTTCATGGACTGAATTTCAGCAAGTTCTTCACGAATAAGATGCTTTATTGGATTAGAAATACAACAGTGACGTTGAATGAAAGGCGTCTTAGCGACAGTCGTTTTGCGACAATGCTTACAGAGATAACGTTGTTTTTCTAACTTTAAATAAACGGGCTGAAAATTATATTGTCCAATCAAAATGGCAGTTTTCATGCGGCCGTTTCGAACCATGTCATGAGACCCATTGTTGACGCACCCGCAATGATCGCATCCTGAGGGTAAGTTATCTAAATGTGCACACACAGTGAGTACTTTCTGATTCATATCTGTGCTATTTTTTCTAGCTGATGGACGATAAGCTAAGACGTCCCGGTATGTTTCTTGTTCTAAATCACTGGTAAATTTTATGTTTGGGTCTTTTATTCCGAATAAATTTTGGTTAGAATAAGTATGAGTCATGCCATTTCCTTCCTTTCATTTGGTTTAGGCACTTACATGATAAAGGAAATACATGGCTTTTTGTATACACAAAAATAGTGCTGATGATTTCTCATCAACACTAAAAATTATAGAACCCTTTTTGTGTGCATATAAAAAGGCAAGAAACGAGACAGTTTCTTGCCGATGAAAATCAATTGAGCCAGCCTAAATTCTCATCCGCCGCGCCCTTATGCTTGGAAACATAAGGATTGCCGTCAACGATAAAGCGCAATGGTACTTCTCGCCATTCTTCCGCTGTTTTCCCAAGACCAATGCGTGGGGTGGCTGTAATATGTTTTGGTTCGCGTTTCTCACTGAAATCCACATATAGAGGGCCTTTTTCTACGGGCGTACCATAATATGTTTTATCAATGGCCATCGCTTGCGCTAATTTACCCGGACCATTGGTTAAATTATAGCCGGTTTGTCCTTTGCGGCGTTCAGCCATAATATCCAATCCCCGATCGGGTTCGAGCGCACGAATCAGCACTCCTTCACCGATGCCAGCCGGTTGAGTGACAAAATTAATCGAGAAATGTTGGCGAATTTGATAAATATAAAAATGCCCCGGCTCACCATACATCGCCTCTACCCGAGGAGTACGGTGTCCATTATAAGTGTGCGCACCTTTATCACTCATTCCAGTATACGCCTCTACTTCTACAATCCAGCCTGACGTTAGTCCTTCCGGTGAATCATGCACTAGGCGGTATCCGAGTAATTCCTGCGCAATCTCAGCAGTGGACTTTGACGGATCCAAATAAAACATTAATTGCCCTTAACTTCCAATTGGCTGAAGACATTGTCAATCGTATCTTCAAAGGCTAAAATATTGTCGCCCTGTAATGGAATCGGTGTTTTATTGATGACTGCCAAATGATCGCCATTGAAATAACGCACAAAGCCAGCTGCCGGATACACAATGAGTGACGTTCCTAAAATAACTAGCATATCTGCCTGGCGTATCGCATTAACCGCTCCTTCAATCGTCGCCGGATCTAATTGTTCTTCATACATCACAATATCTGGACGAACAATACCATTGTCCTTCGGACAACGCGGAATCCCGTCCGCATCCAATTCCAATTGGTCATTGGTATAATGTGTGCCACATTCGATACAATAATTGTCATTGACCGTGCCATGCAATTCATAGACTCCGGAACTACCAGCCTTTTGATGGAGCCCGTCAATATTTTGGGTCACCACTGCGACTTGTTTATTGGTTTTTTCCAAGTCAGCAATAAATTGGTGGCCTTCATTAGGTTGGGCATCTGGATAGACTAAATTGTCAAAATGAAATTTGAAATAGACTTC
Source organism: Aerococcaceae bacterium (assembly GCA_043424535.1). Taxonomy (GTDB): domain Bacteria; phylum Bacillota; class Bacilli; order Lactobacillales; family Aerococcaceae; genus DSM-111022. The sequence goes on along the minus strand of JBHWOV010000020.1, from coordinate 747 downwards.
CGGATGCGCCTTAAAGAAGCTATATGAGATGACTTCTTCTGCGGAATATCTTGTTCCGGTGTCTTGCATGAAGACGCCGTCGGATGAGCGAAAGTCAGGAATTCCACTTTGCGTTGACATGCCTGCGCCACTGAAGAAGACAATGCGTTGACTCGCATTGAGCGCATCTTGTAATTGTTGTATCTTTGCATCCATTGCTTACCACTCCTCTATATATTGAGTGCTTCCAATCAAGCACCCTCTCTTCTTTATTATAACGTGTTGTCTTGAACTTGCAAAGAAACGCTGTTTTTAACATATCATATTAGTAAGAGTTATTAGTTTCTGTATTGCGTCTGTTTCGTTCATATCATTATCGTGAAAGCTATATTAATTTCTGTATTTCGAAAGTTGTTCTTCATGATCATCATAGGGCAACGTCTTGAGCCAAGGTCTCAAGACTTGGCTGGCTATGCATTCCCTAAGCGCTGAAGCGCAAAGGGTCTGCGATGTGCCAGTCCATGCTTTTTCCTATGATGATATTCGTACAACTTTCTCCATACAGAAAAGTATATGCTGGTAATAAAATTTGATTTTTTAATAAACAGCAATTATCTTAGGCAATACTGAATAATTACAACTATTTTGTAAATATTATAGCCGGTTTAAAAAACATTGGAAATTGCGATATACAATAGATCCTTAATTTAAACATATTACTATTAAAAATTTCTTTTCAAAATATAGAACTTATATCGTTAATTAGTG
>JBHWOV010000019.1:0-2660 GCA_043424535.1 Aerococcaceae bacterium | reverse complement strand
TGACTCTTCCCGGTTCCATTCGGTCCAATTAAGCCAATACGATCTCCTGTTTGAATTGAAAAAGAAACATCATTAATTAATTCTTTGATGCCATATGTTTTATATAAATTTTCTACTGTTAATTCTTTCATTGTTCACCTTTCTCTCAATCAAATGCATCACAATCACTTTAAACGATTAATATTCTGGCAAATGCCAATTAATTGGTGTCATATCCCATTCTTGAAGTTGTTGATTTGTTTTGCTGAAGGGTTTGGAACCAAAAAATCCGCGATAAGCCGATAATGGGCTCGGATGAGTGGATTCAATGATACAATGCTTCGATTCATCAATCATTTTCTTCTTCATTTGAGCATTTTTGCCCCATAAAATAAAGACAATGGGTGTCTTTTGACTATTTAATTGTTCAATAATCGCGTCAGTAAATGCTTCCCATCCTAATTGTCGATGTGAATTAGCTTCACCTGCTCTGACTGTCAAAACCGTATTTAATAATAATACACCTTGTTTCGCCCATGCTGTTAAATCGCCATGTGAAGCTATCGGAATATCAAGGTCAGACGCTAATTCTTTATAAATATTACGCAATGAAGGTGGTATTTTTTCTGATAAATTGACTGAAAAAGCTAAGCCATTAGCTTGATTCGGTCCATGATAAGGATCTTGTCCTAAAATACATACCTTCACTTGCCCATAATCTACCAAATTTAAAGCATTAAATACATCTTCTTTAGGCGGATATATTGTGAATTCCTCGTATTCTTGTTCGATACATTTCAATGTTTCTTTAAATTGATTCGTTTGTATAAATGGATATAGAACTTCTTGCCAATTAGCTGGTATTGTATTTTTCATTATGTCACCTAAATTCATCAATAATAAATCTATTATACATGAAATGGACAGAATTTTTAATGATGGGACACCAACCAAACAAAACCATTCAATTAAACACAAATAAAAAACCTAATGGAAAAATCCATTAGGTTTGTAATTTTATTTAGCTACATCAATAGCTCTTGTTTCACGAATTACCGTTACTTTAATATTACCTGGATAGGTCATCTCATTTTCGATACGTCCTTTAATATCTCTGGCTAATTTTGTTGCTTTTTCGTCAGATATACGTTTAGGATTTACCATCACTCGTACCTCACGACCTGCTTGGATCGCGAAGCTATGCGTTACGCCATCGAAACTTGTCGCGATTTCTTCTAAGTTCTCTAAGCGACGAACATAATTTTCAAGTGATTCACTTCTTGCGCCTGGTCTCGCAGCAGAAAAAGCATCTGCTACTGCGACTAAGACGGAGATGGTAGAAGTTGGTGAAATATCACCATGATGCGAGGCAATCGCATTAACAACGACTTCATTTTCATGATAACGTTTTGCTAATTCTGTTCCTATCTCCACATGGGTTCCTTCTACTTCATGATCGATTGCTTTACCGATATCATGCAATAGTCCGGCACGTTTAGCAAGTGTAGGATCTTCTCCTAATTGACTTGCCATGTAGCTCGTCAATTTAGCGACTTCCATACTATGTTTTAAGACATTTTGACCATAACTGGTTCGATAAGCTAAACGTCCAATAATTTTCACTAGATCTGGATGTAGGTCATGAAGACCTAATTCAAAGACAGCCTCTTCACCGCTCTCGCGTATTTTTTCATCTACTTCTTTACGCGCTCGTTCAACCATTTCTTCAATACGAGCTGGATGAATGCGTCCATCTTGAATTAATTTTTCTAAAGCTATTTTAGCAATTTGACGTCTGATTGGATCAAATCCACTTAAAACGACTGTTTCCGGTGTATCATCAATAATCAAATCAATCCCTGTTAAGCTTTCAAAGGTGCGAATGTTACGCCCTTCTCGCCCGATGATACGTCCTTTCATATCATCATTCGGCAGATGAATAACACTCACCGCATTATCCGTTACAATATCTGTCGATGTGCGTTGAATAGCTGATAAAACGATGTTTTTAGCATTACGATCGGCAAGATTTTTCGCTTCTTCTTCTGCGTCTCGAATCTTCACCGCGATTTCGTGTTCTAATTCACGTTCGGTATCTTCGAGAATCATCGATTGTGCATCTTCTTTTGTCATTGCAGCAACACGTTCTAATTCATTTTGATGTTGCTCAATCAACTCATCAATCTGTAATTCTCTACTATCCAACTCTTTAACTTTCTCGTGATATTTATTATCTCTTTCCTTGTATTGCGCCTCTAATTGTTCTATAGCACTCTCACGATGTGCTAATGATTCCTTCAGAGTTTCAAGAGATTCCTCACGCTGAACAATACGATCTTCCGTACGTATTAATTCTTGGCGTCGATCACGAAGTTCATTTTCTAACTCATTACGGTACTTAATATTTTCTTCTTTCGCCTCGAATAATGCTTCACGTTTTAAGATTTGCGCTTGCTGAATCGCATCATCTACAATTGTACTGGCATTTTCCTTAGCGCCGTTAATTTCGTTATCTAATTTCACATTTCGAACAATATAACCAATAATAATCCCAATTATTAAAGTAACGATCGCGAAGGCGATTGACATAAAGTCCATAATAGTCACCTCCGAATCTATTCAATTTTTTAATAAAGGTTGAAAAAATCATGTATGTATTACTACTACATAATTCTATACGC
>JBHWOV010000018.1:0-23661 GCA_043424535.1 Aerococcaceae bacterium | reverse complement strand
ATCCTGAGATAACAATATTAGAAACAGTTTATGACAGTGATGCACCAATTATTCAATTAGATTTTCGATATGAACAAACCCGTTTGGCATTAGAAGATGCACCTGAAGATACCAAATTACAAGAAAATTTTCTTAAACTTTCAGAAGAAATGACGCGGTTAAATGGCTGGGATATTGAAGTTCAAGCGAAAACGATCTTAAATAAATTAGGCTTAACTCAATTAAATCAGCAAATCAAATATTGTTCTGGCGGACAACAAAAACGAGTCGGCATCGCACAAGTTTTAATTTCTGATGCTGATTTATTGATTTTAGATGAACCGACCAACCATTTGGATATTGCTTCCATTCAGTGGTTGGAGACTTACCTAGCAAATTATAAGGGGGCTTTACTTTTAGTCACGCATGATCGATATTTTTTAGAGCGTTCGGTTAATAAAATAGTCGAATTAAGACAAGGAAAATTGCGTGAATATGAAGGAAATTATCAAGCTTATCTCGAAAAGAGACAACATGAAGAAGCTGTTGAATCACGGATGCAAGAAAAGCAAAACCGCCTATTCCAACAAGAATTAGCATGGATGCGTAAAGGTGCCAAGGCTAGAACAACCAAACAACAAGCAAGGATTGGGCGTTTTAATGAATTGAAAGATACCATTGAAGGACGACCTTCTGAAGAAAAAGATTTGGCGATGAATTTTTCTCAACAACGAATCGGATCCCGAATTATTGATATGGAAGATGTTTCCATTGACATTGCAGACATTTCAGTAATCAAACATTTTACAAAATCTTTTGTCAAGGGTGATCGATTGGGGATTATCGGAGATAACGGTGTCGGTAAATCTACGTTTTTAAATACAGTCGCAGGACTACATCAACCAAGTGAAGGTGTCATTGAAATAGGACAAACTGTGCGGATGGCCTATTATCGCCAAATGGATGAAGAATTACCCAATGATGTACGCGTACTCGTTTATTTAACAGACATAGCGGATCAATTTAAACAACCAGATGGTACATCTGTCAGTGCTGCGCAAATGTTAGAACGATTTAATTTTGACCGAGCAGTACATGGTGTAACCATTGGGACTTTATCAGGTGGTGAACGTCGTCGCTTGTATTTACTCAGTTTACTCATCCAAGAACCCAATGTTTTGTTGCTTGATGAACCGACCAATGATTTAGATATTGAAACACTGACTGTTTTAGAAGATTATTTAGATAGTTTTAATGGGGTTGTTTTAATTGTTTCACATGATCGTTATTTCTTAGATAAAACCGTAGATCAATTACTCGATATTCAAGGGTCTGGTGAATATGCCTTAGTTTATGGTAAATATTCTGATTATTTAGAACAACAATCGATGCATACTGAAAATGAAAATAAATCTAAGGAGCCAGTCCATTCTAATGAAACAGTAAAATCTGTCCCAAAAACAGTCCGTCTCAGTTATCATGAGAAAAAGGAATGGGAGACGATTGAAGATGATATATTTAATCGTGAAATTCGAATCGATGAAATAGAAGAAGAAATGGTTGCCAATAGTTCAGATGCTGTTCGTCTGATGGATTTACAAAAGGAATTAGAAACTGTTCGTGAACAATTGAATCAGCTCTATGAAAGATATGATTATTTAAGTGAAATTGTCAATCAAATCGCAGGAGGAAATGAATGAAACAGTATCAAAATTTATTAGCAAGAATTATGAATGAAGGATATAAAAAAGAAGACCGAACAGGTGTCGGAACATACAGTTTATTTGGTGCTCAAATGCGTTTTAACTTAGAAGAAGGTTTTCCAATATTGACGACCAAACGTGTTCCTTTTGGTCTAATAAAAAGTGAATTATTATGGTTTTTACATGGAGATACAAATATCAAGTATCTTTTAGAACATAATAATCATATTTGGGATGAATGGGCATTTGAAAAATGGGTCCAGTCTGACGAATATCAAGGACCTGACATGACTGATTTTGGCTTAAGAGTATTAGAAGATGAAGCATTTAAAGAAGATTATGAAGAAGAAATGAAAAAATTTCAAGAGAGAATCCTTTCAGATGACGTTTTTGCGACAAAATATGGTGACTTAGGACCAGTCTATGGAAAACAATGGCGGGATTTTGGTGGTGTCGATCAGATCAAAAAAGTCATTCAATCCATCAAAGAAAATCCTGATTCACGCCGTCATCTTGTCGTGGCTTGGAATCCAACAGAAGTTGATTCGATGGCTTTACCTCCATGTCATACTTTGTTTCAGTTTTATGTGGCAGACGGGAAATTAAGTTGTCAACTGTATCAAAGAAGTGCAGACTTTTTCTTAGGAGTTCCTTTTAACATCGCTTCTTATGCCTTGTTGACACATTTAATCGCACGGGAAACAGGTTTAGGAGTAGGGGATTTTGTCCATACATTTGGTGACTTACATCTCTATCAAAATCATATAGAACAAGCGAAAACATTACTTGAGAGAGAGCCTAGACCATTACCTGCATTAGATATTCAATCTGAACGTTCGATTTTTGATATTCTTCCTGAAGAGATCCAATTGATTGATTATGATCCTCACAAAGGAATTAAAGCACCGATTGCGGTATAGGAGGATTAAATGATTACTTTTATTTATGCTCAAGATAAAAATGGCGGTATCGGTTATCAAAACGACTTACCATGGCATTTACCGGATGATTTAAAACATTTTAAACGGGAAACAATGGGGCACACGATGGTTATGGGCAGAAAAACATTTGAATCAATGGGACAGCGTTTGCTTCCGGGCCGTCAGAGTGTTGTTGTAACACGCCAAGTGGATTATGGACAGGCTATTGAAGGTCTAAAAGTGATTCATAATGTCGAGGAGGTCCTTCAATTAGCTGAAGAAAAAGACCTGTTTGTTATCGGGGGTGCAGAACTATTTAATGCTCTTTGGCCGAATGTCGATCGAATTATCCGTACGGTTATTTTTGAGTCTTTTCCAGCAGATGTTTACTTACCCGAAATAGACAGTGCCAAATTCACGATGATTGAGAAAAAAACCGTTCCAATAGATGATAAAAATGCTTATTCTCACGAATATCAATGGTGGGAACGTAATAAGGAGGAAAGTAATGATTAAAACAATTGGTTTTATCGGTGTTGGCAATATGGCTCAGCAATTAGTCAAAGCAGTGCGACTCGCACATCCAACTTTGCGTATTTTATTGAATAGTATTCCAGATAAAAAACTTGAAGCTTTCGCAGACGAGATGGATGCCGAGATTGTATCCAAAGAATCATTAATTGAACAAGCAGATATGATTTTTATCGGTGTTAAACCATATCAAATAGCGTCTGTCTTTCAAGAACTTAGTTTATCACCACAACAATCAGAACTTTTCGATAAGATTTGGGTGAGTATGGCTGTCAGTGTATCTTTAGCTGATTTGGATGAGATTGCTTCTCCATTAGAATTAAAATGGATTCGCATGATGCCGAATTTACCGGTTGGTTTAGGAAAAGGAACAATTGGTTATATCGGCAATGCAAAGATAGAACAATCTGATGAATTTGATTTCTTAGATGTTATGGAAGAATCAGGTTTACTTGTTTCAATTACCGAAGATTTATTTGATATTTATGGAGCCATTGCTAGTTCTGGTCCTGCCTTTATTTTCCAAATTATTGAAGCGATGAGTGATGCAGGTGTTCGTCACGGTCTACCAAGACAACAAGCTATCGAAATCGCAGCGCAGACGGTTTCCGGTGCAGCTGAATTATTATTAGAATCTGGGGAACATCCTGGGGTCTTAAAAGACCAAGTAACCAGTCCCAATGGTACGACCATCGCTGGTGTTGTATCAATGGAGGAATCTGGATTAAGGTCTGCTATGATCAATGGCATTGAAGCAACTTATCAACGCTCAATTGAATTAGCGAAAGGAGAATAACATGTATCAATTTGATGAAATAATCGATCGCCGTCAGACGTACAGTTTAAAATGGGACAAAAATGTTTTGGGGGAAATGTTTAATAATCCAGATGCCTTGCCAATGTGGATTGCGGATATGGATTTTAAGGTAGCCCCTGAAATAACTGAAGCAATTATGAAGGTTGTAGAACATGGTGTCTATGGCTATAGTGATGCTACTGGTGCGGTTGAAAGCTATGTCCGTTGGGTTAAAGAGCGGCATGATTGGACAATTCAATCGGATTGGGTGATTAATACACCTGGTGTCGTCACAGCCTTAGATATTGCGATTCAGACATTTACCCAACCAGGAGACAAAGTACTCATTCAACAGCCTGTTTATTATCCTTTTAGACTGGTTGTAGAAAGAAATGAACGTCAGGTGACAGCAAATCATTTAAACATTGAAGATACTTCAATTACGATTGATTTTGAAGACTTCGAAGCAAAAGCAAGTGACCCAGAAACAAAACTCTTTATTCTTTGTTCACCACATAATCCTTTAGGACATTTATTTACAAAAGAGGAATTGCAAAAAATGTTTGATATTTGTTTCAAGCATGATGTTCAAATTGTTGTTGATGAAATTCATGGAGATTTAATTATGCCAGGATCTACATTTTATTCCGTGGGTTCATTAGCATCAAAATATTCTAACGAGATTGTGACCGTACAAGCACCAAGTAAAAGTTTTAATTTAGCTGGTTTACAGTGGTCAGCAGTCGTCATTCCAAATGAAGAAAAACGTGCAGCCTATCAAAAAACGGTCGATACATTAGATTTATCGATTCATAATCCAGTAACCATTGCTGGTGTGCAAGCAGCATATGATCATGGTGCTGAATGGTTGGATGAAGCGATCCAATATATTTATCAAAATTATCTATATATGAAAGAGCGTTTCGAAGATGAAATACCAGAAGCAAAAGTCTTGCCTTTAAAAGCGACCTATTTATTGTTCGTTGATTTTTCGTATCTAGGTTTGGATAAGAATGACTTAGACGAACTATTTACACAAAAAATAGGTTTAGCTTTAGATAGTGGTCACTGGTTTGGTGAAGGTGGGAATGGCTATATGCGTTTTAATTTAGCCACACCACGAAAAAATATTGAAGAAGCCATGAATCGTTTAGTGCGTGTTTTAGGAAAATAAAAAGCACCGATAAAATCAGTGCTTTTCATTCATTAAATTATGCGGTGTCTTCTTTGAAAAATAAGGTAATACATGAATAGAAATCATAGCTGACAATAGTCCAACACAATAGCCTGCAAGAACGTCTGTTAAATAATGAACACCGAGATACATGCGAGAAAATCCGATCAATAAAATGACTATGACAGCACATCCCGATATCAATGAACGATATTTATGAAATGGGAAGTAAGTAATAAATAAATAGGTGCATAACATTGTAAAGAGTACAACGGATGCGGAATGCCCACTCGGGAAAGAGTACGATGATTCTTGAACTAATCGAAATTCCATCGCTGGTCTAGAACGCTCAATCAATAATTTCAAGCCGCTATTAATAACAATCAAACCGATAAAATGGGCAATCCAAAACCAAATGGTAATTTTCCATTGCTTTGTTTGATAAAAAATTAAGAGCCCCATGAGGACAATTAAAACGGTGAGTGGTAGTGCAGAGAAAAACTGCGTAATAAATCTGAAAAAATCTGTTAAAATCGGTGTACGAATTTGATAAATTGTTTGCAATACATTTTTATCAAAAATATAAACTTGTTCGTTGAATAAGACAACTAAAGTTATTAAAAAGATAAGAAATATTGCAATTAAGATAAATTGAGGTTTGATTTGAAATTTCATTTTATTCTCCTTATTAGTATTTTTAAAAGTGTATCAAATTCGATTCCATTTAGTCAATTTTATTTTAATTGTAATACAATATAAAATGCATTTGTGATGTAATTAAAGTATAATAATGAATATTAATGAGAGAAGTAGGTACCTTATGAATCAAACTTTTTATGAATATATGATGCGTTTTGCAAATAGCAATGGACGCGAACCATTGACTCGTTTAGCGAATGCGATGCGAAATGATATTGCATTTCCAAAACAAAGCGAAGATTTTAATGATATTTCGACACATTTAGAATCCCATTCGGATTATAGTAAACTATTGGTAGTTTTTGATGAAGCTTGGTCTCAATATCAAGCAGAGAAGTAAAGGAGAATATTTATGTCAGTTCATATAGAAGCTCAACCAGGTGTTGTGGCACCGTTCGTTTTATTCCCTGGTGATCCACTTCGTGCAAAATTTATTGCTGAGACATATTTAAAGAATGTACAACAATATAATACGGTACGTAATATGTTTGGTTATACAGGAACTTATGAAGGTATCCCTGTTTCAGTACAAGGATCAGGAATGGGAATCCCTTCAGCAATGATTTATGCCGAGGAATTATATCAAGAATATGATGTTGAAGCAATTATTCGTGTGGGATCAATTGGTGGAATGCAAGAAAATGTCCATGTACGCGATCTTATATTTGGTCAAGGTGCGACTACAGATTCTTCTGTATTGAGAAATACGTTTGACGGGCAAGTTCATTATTCGGCTATTTGTGACTTTGAATTGTTAGATACGGCTTATCATATTGCCGAAGAGATGATGTTCAAAGATCATATTCATGTCGGAAATATTCTCTCGAGTGATCGTTTCTATAACGAAGAGATGGATAAACAAAAGTTAGCAAAATATGGTGTTTTAGGTGTTGAAATGGAAGCAGCAGGGCTATATGCTTGTGCAGCCAAACACCAGAAAAAAGCACTCGCAATGTGTACCGTCAGTGATCATATTTTAACAGGGGAAGAAACGACTGCTGAAGAAAGAGAGAAAACTTTTACAAATATGATGGAAATTGCTTTAGAAACAGTAAAAACATTAAGTAACTACTAAACAGTCAGAAAGAAGTGTTTCAATGAAACAAAGACCTAAAAAGTTTATTTTTGGTAGCATCATCGGAGTCATTCTCACTGTGTTGATTATTGTCGGTTTAAAGAAACCAATGGTCGCTCAGGCGAACTTGGGATGGTTATTTGGTAATGATACAGAAACTCTATCTAACGAAGATATTGAGGCACTCAATCAAGTTTATGAGAGTATTCAAGCATTATATATTGAAGATGTTGACAAAGAAGCTCTGATACAAGGTGCTTTAAAGGGAATGGTTCAAGCGACAGAAGATCCTTATTCAGAATTTTTAAATGTAGAACAAGCTGAAGAAATGAATAATGATGTTGAAGGATCATTCACAGGAATTGGCGTTCAATTTCAAATGATGAATGATCGTCCCACAATTATTGCACCAATCGAAGGCACACCAGCCAGTGAAGCGGGTTTAATGCCAAATGACATCATTTTGGAGGCCGATGGCCATGAATTAACTGGATTGGATACGAATGAAATTGTGAGTTACATTCGAGGGGAAATTGGTTCCACTGTCGATTTAGTGATTCAAAGAGGTGATTCGACATTTGATGTCACGATTGAACGCGCAGAAATACCAATCATTACAGTCGAAGGAGAAATTGATTCCAAACATTCAGACATTGGTTATGTCAATATTACGCAATTTAATGGAACGACTGCTGAAGAATTAGAAACAGTCATTAATGATTTACGTGATCAAGGCGCGAAACGTTTTGTTTTTGATTTAAGATATAATCCTGGAGGCTTACTTGATCAAGCTTTAATGATTAGTAATATGTTCTTGGAAGAAGGACAAAATATTATGCAGATGGAAGAGTCAAATAATGAAAAAGTTGTCTATACGGCCGATGACTCGGAATATGGCAACTTTAAAATTGACGAACCCTATGTTTTCCTTATCAATGAGGGAAGTGCTAGTGCCAGTGAAATTTTAGCAGCGGCTGTTTCCGAAAATAATAATACACCGCTAGTTGGTCAAACCAGTTTTGGTAAAGGATCCGTCCAAACTGTCATACCGCAAGGTGATTATGGAGAATTAAAACTTACGATTGCTAAATGGTTGACTCCGAGTGGGAATTGGATTCATGAAGAAGGAGTTCGTGCAACAGACGAAGTGGAAGCTAATCCATTAGAAGGGGCCATTCTTATACAAAGTGATGCAACCTATCAATTAGGCGATAGTGATCCAGCAGTTACAACGATTGGAACCGTGCTTGATTTGTTAAATTATGATCTACAATCAGTAGAATATTTTGATGAATCAATGGAAGAAGCTGTTAAAGCATTCCAAAAAGAAAATAATTTGGAACCAACGGGCATTGTAACTGAAGATACTGCAACCAAAATTAATGAAGAAGCGCGTCGATTATTAGACGAAATTGATCCGCAATATGATCGTGCCATTGAAATACTTGATGAAATGACGATTGAACAGCAACAAGCTGCCTAATAAGCCGAATGAGTGGACAGTTAATTTTGACTACTCATTCAGCTATTTTATTTTGTAAAGGAGTGATAGCAATGAGTCAAATACAATGGTTTCCTGGTCACATGGCGAAGGCTCGACGCGAAGTGACTGAAAAACTCCAATTGGTAGACGTGGTGATTGAATTATTGGATGCACGCATTCCGATATCGAGTCAAAATCCAATGATTCATGACATTACGAAAGACAAGCGTAAAATTATTGTTTTAAATAAAGCGGATTTAGCTGATGATCGGATCACTAATGCATGGATAAAAAAATTATCAACCAAAGAAATTCCGGTGATTGCAGTTGACTCCCAGCATCAAAAAGGAATCAAGCAATTGCAACAAGTCATTCACAAGCAGATGGCATCTTATCATGAAGCACAAAAAGCGAAGGGGGTAAAACCTCGAGCGACACGATTGATGATCATTGGGATTCCGAATGTCGGTAAATCAACATTGATTAATCGTTTTGTTGGTAAAAATCAAACGCAAACAGGTAATAAACCAGGCGTGACTAAACAACAACGTTGGCTGAAAATAGGTAAAGATTTTGAATTGCTAGATACACCAGGTATATTATGGCCAAAATTTGAAGATCCTGATACAGGTAAGAAATTAGCCATTACTGGGGCAATTAAAGATTCTTTATTACATATGGATGATTTGGCTTTATATTTGATTGATATATTACGTGAATATTATCCTGACGCATTAATGAAAAGATATCGCCTCACTGAAGAGCAATTAAATGAAGATACTTCTGTTGATATTTTATTGGATATGACACGTAAAATGAATTTGCAAGATAATTATGATGAAGCAAGTGAGCGATTCATTTTTGATTATCGTCAAAATCGTTTAGGAGAAATTACACTCGACCGTCCTGAAGAGGAATTTGCATGAAAAAACAGACGATCAAGGAAATAAAAGAGATGCTTCAACAGATAGATTCATTAGATGATTCTATTTGGGAAGAATTAACACTAGATTCCCGAAAAGGTGTACAACAAGCTATAATATCAAGAAAACGTCAGATTAACGCACATATAGCATTAATAGAAAATCATCAAAAGATGATGAATTATGAGAAACAATTACATCATCAAGGTTATCAATTTGTTGCGGGATTGGATGAAGTAGGTAGAGGCCCCTTAGCAGGTCCTGTTGTAGCAGCGGCTGTGATTTTGCCTAGTGATCATGAATCATTGCTTGGTGTCAATGATTCAAAACAATTATCACTAACTCAACGAGAGAATTATGCTGACCTCATAAAAAAACATGCTTTAGCTTATGGTATTGGGATGGTCGATGCGCCAGAGATTGACCGTCTCAATATTTTGCAAGCCACGAAAAAGGCAATGGCATTAGCAGTACAAAATATGCAAATAGAAGCAGATTATTTGTTATTGGATGCGATGCAGATTAATCTATCGATCCCGCAACAATCGATCATTAAGGGAGATCAACAGTCTCTCAGTATTGCTAGTGCCAGTATATTGGCAAAAGTTTACCGGGATCATTTAATGATTGAGTATCATCAACTATATCCTGAATATCAATGGGATCAAAATATGGGCTATGGTACAGCTGCCCATCTTCAAGCGTTAGAGGATTATGGAGCGGTTGAAGGTATTCATCGTCAAAGTTTTAAACCAGTTTCTTCTATGAAGAAGCGCATCTAAAATAACCCTTTTTTCACATTGAGTGGAAAAAGGGTTATTTATTAATGAGGTGATAAAATGAAATTAACAACAAAAGAAATACTCATTTGGTTTAAAATGTTAGACATAACTTATCATGATCAGCTGAAATTATTTAAAATAATGCTTCAATCTGGTCGAATTCAGTCTGAATGGACCATCTCAGAAATTCAACGATTACTTCAAAATCAACCATTAAAAAGAATTAATCAAAAACGATTCCATCTTTCCATTGATTCAGCAACCCATCATGAATTGTCAATACTAGCAAAGCAGGCCATCATGATCGGAGAAGCGAATTATCCCACTAATTGGTTACATATACCTCAACCTCCATTAGTCGTATTCTATTGTGGGAATAGTTCATTATTGAATTTGCCACTGGTCTCAATTATTGGTACGCGAAATATAACTGAATACGGTAGACAAATGACTGCTCAATTAGTCAAAGCATTGAGTCAAAATAAAATCGGTATTGTATCAGGGTTAGCGATGGGCGCCGATCAAATAGCTCATGAGACAGCCATCAAAAATGAAGGAAAAACGATTGGCATCATTCCAAATGGCTTTAATTATTATTATCCAAAGAAAAATATGTCTCTTCAAAAAAAGATGATGCAAGAACAATTAATTGTATCTGAATATTTACCGACACAAAATGTACGTAAACATCAATTTATTATGAGAAACCGTTTGGTCGCTGGATTAACACCTATAACATTAGTGATAGAAGCTGCTCAAAAAAGTGGAAGTTTAATTACAGCGAATTATGCGATTCAATTTAATCGTGAATTATTTGTCTTGCCAGGTCAAATTAATCATTCTCAATCACAAGGATGTAATCAATTAATTTATCATGGAGCAACACCCATTATCTCTGTGGCGCAAGCAGTTTTAGATATTGCTGAAATCTTAGTTACAAGGTGACACTTTTTATTATTGTCACAAAATATTGAAAAATCTTTCAGTTGACAATAAAGTTTTTTCGTCGTATCTTGTGAAGGAACACATTTGAGAACAAATATTTTAAATGCAAATAATTTTGAAAAGGAGTGGGGATATTTGACTTTTAAAAATTTAGTCATTGTCGAATCACCTACTAAAGCAAAAACAATTGATAAATACTTAGGTAGAAATTATAAAGTTGTAGCAAGTAAGGGACATTTACGCGATTTGCCAAAAAGTCGCATGGGCGTAGATATTGAAAATGATTTTGAACCAGACTATATTACGATTCGGGGTCGTGGTGACACAGTCAAAGAATTGCGACGTCTGGCCAAAAAAGCTGAAAAAGTCTATTTAGCAGCTGACCCGGATAGAGAAGGGGAAGCCATCGCTTATCATATTGGACACTTGCTAAAGTTAGATGAAGATTTAGAAAATAGAGTCGTATTTAATGAAATAACCAAAGACGCAGTCAAAGAAGCATTTAAACATCCACGTAAGATTGATCAAGACTTGGTTGATGCACAACAAGCGCGTCGAATATTAGACCGTGTGGTCGGTTATTCTATTTCGCCATTATTATGGAAGAAAATAAAATCAGGTCTTTCTGCTGGCCGCGTCCAGTCAACCGCCTTAAAAATTATTATTGATCGTGAAAATGAAATTCGAAACTTTAAACCAGAAGAATATTGGACGATTCCAACCAAATTTAAAAAAGGACGTTCCAAATTTGATGCGAGTTTCTTTGGCGAAAATGGCAAGAAACAAAACTTGAATAATGAAGCAGACGTTAAAGAAATAATGGACAAGTTGGATCTTAAAGAACCATTTGACGTTGAAAAAGTAACCCATAGTGAACGACGTCGAAATCCGAATGCTCCTTTTACGACGTCTACATTGCAACAAGAATCAGCGAATCGATTAAATTTCCGAACTGGGAAAACGATGATGATTGCCCAACAATTATATGAAGGGGTTGCTGTCAAAGGACATGGCACAGTTGGTTTGATTACTTATATGCGTACTGACTCGACCCGTATTTCACAGTCCGCTCGCGACAGTGCCGTGAATTTAATTACATCAGAATATGGGAAAGAATATGTTGGTAAAGGAACGAAAACAACCGGTAATTCCAATACGCAAGATGCCCATGAGGCAGTGCGACCATCGAATCCAGAATTAAAACCAGATGATATTAAAGAATCACTCAGTAAAGATCAATTTCGTCTTTATTCATTAATTTGGGGTCGTTTCATGGCAAGTCAAATGGCTCCCGCCGTTTATGACACACAAAAGGTTGATATTACCCAAAATGGTGTTTTATTTAGAGCGAATGGTTCGACCATTAAGTTTGAAGGTTTCTTAAAAGTTTATCCGCATGCCAAATCAAAAGATAATATTCTTCCTGAGATGGTTGAAGGCGATACGGTGACAGTAGATAAAATGGAACCGGAACAACATTTCACACAGCCACCTGCTCGCTATAATGAAGCTAGTCTCGTAAAAACACTGGAAGAGCTTGGGATTGGCCGGCCATCCACTTATGCGCCTACACTCGAAACGTTAAGAAAACGTTATTATGTAAAAATGGTTGCTAAGCGATTTGAACCGACTGAATTAGGTGAAATTGTCAATAATGTGATGGTTGAATTTTTCCCTGAAATTGTGAATGCAGATTTTACAGCTTCGATGGAAAACAATTTAGATGAAATTGAAGAAGGGAAACTTGAATGGGTCAATGTTTTAAATGACTTCTATGAATCATTCGAACCTGAATTAAAACATGCAGAAGAAGACATGGAAGAAATTGAAATCAAAGATGAGCCCGCAGGATTTGATTGTCCAGAATGTGGCAATCCGATGGTCATCAAAATTGGACGTTATGGTAAATTCTATGCTTGTAGTAATTTCCCAGATTGTCGTCACACTGAAGCGATTGTCAAAAAGATTGGCGTTACTTGTCCAACTTGTAAAAAAGGCGATGTCATCGAAAGAAAGTCTAAGAAAAATCGGATTTTCTATGGCTGCAATCGATATCCAGATTGTGACTTTGTGTCATGGGATAAACCAATCGCAAGAAATTGTCCAAAATGTGATCACTATCTCACTGAAAAGGTAACTCGCAAAGGTAGCCAAGTAAAATGTAGTAATTGTGATTACAAAGAAGATTTAGTTTAATATTAAAATCATACCTAGGTCTTATGACACTAGGTTTTTTTTAGTTATAATATTAGTAATACGTATTTTTAAGATAGGAGGCATTCAATGCAAACTGAAATTGATTGTTTTTTGCAATATTTAACAAATGAAAAACTATATGCGAAGAAAACAATTGAGGCATATTCTCATGATTTGCATCAATTTCAAGATTTTTTGGAAACCTCCGGTGATTGTGTATTAACTCAAATTGAGTATGCAGATATTCGTTTATTTATTGCTTATTTGAATGAATTAGGCAATTCTCGGACTACCATCGCACGAAAATTATCAAGTTTACGATCTTTTTTCAAATATGCATTAAAACAACATTGGATTGAAAAAGATCCAACCACCTTAGTGCAATATCAAACGAAAAAGCAACATTTACCAGATTTTTTCTATGAAGACGAAATGTTAGCTATTTTAGAAGCGGCTAAGTCATCAGAATCAAAAATGCATTTACGAGATTATGCGATGGTAGAGACTTTTTATGCGACAGGTATGCGTGTCAGTGAATTGACACAATTAACTTTTTCTCAAATCGACTCAGATATTCAAATAGTTAAGGTCCTAGGTAAAGGAAATAAGGAAAGGATTGTTCCGATTGGAGACCAAGCTTTTCAAGCTATTGTAGACTACAGTAATCAATTGAGACCGCAACTCGTAAATGAAGATTCCAAAGATATTGTCTTCTTAACCGACAAAGGTAAAGCGTTGACGACACCACAAGTCCATGATATCTTAAATAATATCATCGACGAAGGTGCATTAAATTTAACGATTCATCCTCATAAATTGAGACATACTTTTGCGACCCATTTATTAAATAATGGGGCTGATTTACGAAGTGTTCAAGAATTATTAGGGCATGAAGATTTAAGTTCAACGCAAATATATACGCATGTGACCAGAGATAAATTAAAAGAGCAATATATGAATGTTTTCCCGCGTGCGCGAAGAAAAAATAAAGGAGAATAATATGACAACAATTTGTGCAGTAAAAAAAGATAATGAATTAGCGATGGCCGGTGATGGTCAAGTAACCATGGGCGAATCCACGATTATGAAAGGTGGCGCAAAAAAATTACGCCGTATTTATGATAATAAAGTCGTCATCGGATTTGCTGGCGGTGTCGCTGATGCGATTACATTATCTGAAATGTTTGAAGAAAAATTACGTCAACATCAAGGTCAATTGAGCCGTGCTGCTGTGGAAGTAGCTAAACAATGGCGAACAGATCGCACTCTTCAAAAATTAGAAGCATTACTCATTGTGATGAATGATGAAGATTTACTATTAGTCAGTGGAACGGGGGAAGTTATTTCTCCGGACGATGGAATTCTTACGATTGGATCGGGTGGTAATTATGCCTTAGCTGCTGCTAGAGGTATGGTCAGACATAGTGACTTGTCTGCAGAGTCAATCGCCAGAAAAGCATTAGAAATTGCTGGTGAAATTGACATTTATACCAATGATCAAATTACTGTCGAAACAATGACTCAAAAATAGGAGGACCATATGAATCAAACATTAACCCCCCGTGAAATTGTTCATGAATTAGATCAATACATTATTGGACAACCACAAGCAAAACGAGCGGTCGCTATCGCTTTACAAAACCGTATTCGCCGTCTCAAATTAGAACCAGAAATGCAAAAAGAAGTAAAACCTAAAAATCTATTGATGATTGGCCCAACTGGTGTTGGTAAAACGGAAATTGCACGTCGTTTAGCTGATTTAGCCAATGCACCTTTTATTAAAGTGGAGGCGACAAAATATACAGAAGTCGGCTATGTTGGTCGCGATGTAGAGTCAATGGTCCGTGACCTAGTTGAGAATGCGATTCGTATCGTTAAGAAAGAGAAACATGAAGAAGTTTACGATGAAGCGAGAGAAAATGCGATTGTTCGCTTAGCCAAAGTCCTCAAACCGGGTGAAAAGAAAAAATCCAAAACAGACAATACATCTGGTTCTGGCTTTGATCTTGCATCGATGATGGCACAATTTACCAATCAATTCGAGGAAGAAGAAGAGGTTGAAACGGAAGAAGTTGCTAAAACACGCCGTGCCATTCGTGAACAAATCCGCAATGGTCAATTGGATGATCATGAGGTCACGATTCAATTAGAAGAGAAAAAATTATCATTGACGAATATGAATCCAGCGATGGAACAAATGATGGATATTCAAGACTCTTTATCAGCAATGCAACCGAAGAAAAAAATTGAACGAACAGTCACTGTTAAAGAAGCATTGGAATTATTAATTGAAGAAGAGTCTGATAAATTAGTCAATATGGAAGATATTCAACAACAAGCACTTAAATTATCTGAAGAACGAGGCATTATTTTTATTGATGAAATGGATAAAATCGCAATTTCATCTGGGTCAAATAATAATGGTCAAGTGAGCCGTCAAGGGGTTCAAAGAGATATTTTACCAATTGTTGAAGGCTCACAAGTTCAAACAAAATATGGAATCATTAATACGGACTATATTCTCTTTATCGGATCGGGTGCTTTCCATGAAGCGAAACCTTCTGACTTAATACCAGAATTACAAGGACGTTTTCCAATTCGTGTCCATCTAGATGATTTAACACGTGAAGATTTCGAGAAAATCTTAGTCGAGCCAAAAAATTCACTCACAAAACAATATATGGCGCTTCTGGAAACTGATGGCGTGACCATTGAGTTTACAGATGATGCGATTACAGCCATGGCTTCTTATAGTGAACAACTAAATGAAACAACGGATAATATTGGTGCGCGTCGTTTACATACGATTTTAGAAACGGTATTAGACGAATTATTATTTGAAGCAACCGATATGCAAATGGGACATATCGTCATTAATGAAAAATACGTTGAAGATCGCTTAGAAGACATCGTTGAAGATCGTAATCTCAGCCACTATATTCTCTAAAATCCTTTTAAATGAAAATTTAGTGAAGGGAAACCTCATTAAATTTTCATTTTTTCTTTTTCTTAGTGCTAATTCATGGGAAATTGAGTATAATAAATGAAGGTTAAGGAGGTAAGTATGATGATAACATTAGAAAATGAATTTTTGATTGTTCAAATCTCTGAAAAGGGTGCAGAAATGACCTCGATTAGAGATGCTCAGACCGGGTATGAATATTTATGGCAGGGCGATCCAGAATTTTGGGCGAGACAAGCACCGGTCTTATTTCCAAATGTAGGAAAATTGAAGAATAATCAATTTACATATCAAGGTCAAACCTATGAATTAGGGCAACATGGTTTCGCAAGAGACATGACATTTACCCTTCAAATGGAAACATCAAATTCTGCGACCTTCAATCTAAAAAGTTCATCAGCAACATTGGAAATTTATCCTTTTGAGTTCAGTTTTCAAATTACATATATTTTAAATGATAATCAAATTACCGTTAGTTATGAGATCTTGAATCCATGTGACGATATTATTTATTATAGTGTTGGAGGACATCCCGCATTCAATGTTCATCAAATAAGTGATCATTCCAATCAATTAGAATTTGATCAAGTGAAGCTGGCATTTGATCCAAAGAGCCAGTATTTACGTATCCCATTAACAAAAGACGGCTTGATTGATAAAGCCAGTGCAAAATATGAACCGATTGATGAACATTTTCTCTATCACAAAGATTTTAAAAAAGATGCAATGATATATCAAATAGGCAATCAAACACAAGTCAGTTTAATTGATGAAATTCAGCAAGTAGAATTCAAAATTCGTTCGAATCGGATGCCATTTGTTGGAATATGGTCACCTTATCCAAAACGGGCAGGTTTTATTTGCATCGAACCATGGGCAGGCATTGCGGATGATGTCTCTCATGAAGGTGATTTTACTAAGAAGTATGGCAGTCAATCTTTAAAACCACATGAAATTCGCACACATGATTTTACGATTGATATCATTCAACACAAATAATGCAGTCGTTATAACAAGATAGAAAATAAAAAGAACGAAGGAGTGTGAGATGAACTGGCCCCTTCGTTCATTTTATTGTTTAATTGATGATTATTTAGTTTGTTTAGATGATTTATCTTTTCTTAATCCCCAATTAATATGACTTTCTTGGCCATTGAAAATGCGTGAAATATTTTGACGGTGACGGTATACTAGCCAACAATATATCAAAATAAAACCAATTTGATATGGCCATTGATCGGCGATAAAAGCATTAATAATCGCCGTAATCCCATAACTAAAAATGGCAGCAAAACTTACCATACTTGTAATGAACATCAGAGAAAAAAGAATAATAACATCTAAAATACCAATCCAAAAATTATATCCTAATAACACTCCGATTGATGTTGCGACGATTTTACCTCCTCTAAAGTCAGCAAAAATCGGATATGAATGTCCCATAATCGCCGCGATTCCTATTAACATGACAATGATCGGTTTATCTGATAAAAAGTGCATCGCAAGCCCCATCGGAATCCATCCTTTTAAGACATCGATGGCAGTCACAAATATGGCTGCTTTGAGTCCATAATTTCTCCCGATATTGGTTGCGCCACTGTTTCCACTTCCTAAATCGCGGACATCTTGATTGTGCATGATTCGTGAATACCAGACACCAGTTGGAATACTTCCAACTAAATAAGCTAACAAAATCCAAATAAAATCCATAGCTTTATTCGTATCCCTTCTTAGTTGTTGCTTATATTTTAGCATATAATTTTGGCGAAATTATGAATTAACATCTATAATTTACATCGCGCAACAAAAAATTGCCTGTGCGAACAAATATTCGCTTTTTTAAGATAAAATTGTGCATCATCCATTTAATTTGGTATCATAGGAGAGTTGAAACAATTATTCGAGGTGAAAATATGACATCTAACGATGCTTTAAAAAATTATAATGATGATTCGATACAAATACTGGAAGGTCTAGATGCTGTCAGAAAAAGACCCGGTATGTATATCGGATCAACGGATCAAAAAGGACTTCACCATCTGGTATATGAAATTGTCGATAATTCAGTTGACGAAGCCTTGTCAGATTTTGCAGATTATATTACTGTCGATCTTAATAAAGACGGTAGTGTTGAGATTGCAGATAATGGTCGCGGCATGCCAATTGGTAAACATGAAAGTGGTAAACCGACGATTGAAATTATTTTTACCGTGCTTCATGCTGGAGGTAAATTCGGTCAAGGTGGCTATAAATCAGCTGGTGGACTACATGGAGTTGGTGCCAGTGTCGTCAATGCCTTATCAAGTTGGCTGGAAGTCGAAGTACAACGTGATGGA
This sequence comes from Aerococcaceae bacterium, assembly GCA_043424535.1. Classification (GTDB taxonomy): domain Bacteria; phylum Bacillota; class Bacilli; order Lactobacillales; family Aerococcaceae; genus DSM-111022. The sequence goes on along the minus strand of JBHWOV010000018.1, from coordinate 5,157 downwards.
TATACTTATTCGATGCGCTTTGAAAATGGTGGACATCCTGTCACGTCTCTTAAAAAACAAAAAAATAATAATAAAAATCTTCATGGCACAACAGTTCGTTTTATGCCCGATAAAGAAATTTTCGGCAATGCGACGATTTCGTTTGAAACAATTTCGGAACGTCTGCGCGAGTCTGCATTTCTTTTAAAGGGATTAACGATTCAAATTGAAGACCACCGTAGTGGACAGTCTGAAACATTCCATTATGAAGATGGATTAAAGGATTTTATTGAATATTTAAATGAAGAAAAAGCCACATTAGGAGATATTATTTCGTTTTCTGGCAGTAGCGACGATTTCGAAATCGATTTTGCTATGCAATACAATGATGGGTATTCAGAAACGATTCTTTCATTCGCCAATAATGTCCGCACTCCTGGTGGAGGAACGCATGAAACGGGAATGAAAACGGGATTAACGAAAGCTTTCAATGATTATGCACGTCGTTTTAATCTAATTAAAGAAAAAGAAAAAAATTTAGAAGGTAGCGATATTCGTGAAGGAGTCGCTGCTGTTATTTCTGTTCGCATACCCGAACAATATTTACAATTTGAAGGGCAGACCAAAGATAAATTAGGTACTCCCAAAGCAAGAGGACTCGTTGATAATTTTATCAATGAACAAATGACGATTTATCTTAATGAAAATGGTAACTTTGCTCAAAATATTATTCGTAAGGCCATTAAAGCACGCGAATCGAGAGAAGCAGCTAGAAAAGCACGCGATGCTTCTCGTTCTGGCGCAAAAAGATCGCAACAAGAAAAATTAATTTCTGGTAAGCTCACAAAAGCACAATCTAAAGACACTTCTAAAAATGAATTATACCTAGTGGAGGGGGATTCTGCTGGTGGTTCAGCCAAATTAGGACGAGATCGTCGTTATCAAGCGATTTTACCTTTAAGAGGGAAAGTTATTAATACCGAAAAAGCTTCAATGGCTGATATCATGAAAAATGAAGAAATCAATACCATGATTTATACGATTGGAGCAGGAGTTGGACCCGAATTTAACTTAGAAGATGTGAACTATGACAAAGTCGTCATCATGACGGATGCGGATACTGACGGTGCGCATATTCAAGTATTGTTGTTAACATTCTTTTATCGATATATGAAACCTTTATTGGAAGCTGGCAAAGTTTATTTAGCAATGCCACCATTATATAAAGTTTCCAAAGGAAAAGGAAAATCAGAAAAGATTGCCTATGCTTGGACAAATGAAGAATTAGAAGAAATTACGCAAGAAATGGGTAAAGGTTACATTCTTCAACGTTATAAAGGTTTAGGTGAAATGAATGCTGATCAACTCTGGGATACGACGATGAATCCTGAAACGCGTTTACTCATTCGGGTAACCATCGATGACACCGCTCAGTCTGAGAGACGATTAACGACATTAATGGGCTCTAAAGTCGAGCCACGAAGAAAATGGATCGAAGAAAATGTGCAATTTACATTAGATGAGGAAGATACGCTTCTAGCAGAAAATGAACAACAATCTGCTGAAATTGAAGAAGAAGTAGAAGATAAATTGGCTGATCAAGCTGATTTAAATACAGTAAATGAATCCATTTCATTATTTGACGATGAGGAGGATAATTAATGCCTTTACAGCATGAAAATATTGAAGAGTTAAGCTTTTCAAATGTTATTGGAGACCGTTTTGGAAGATATTCAAAATATATTATTCAAGATCGGGCATTGCCTGATATACGAGACGGTTTAAAACCGGTGCAGCGACGGATTCTCTATGCCATGTATCAAGATGGTAATACAGCGGATAATCCTTACCGTAAATCTGCTAAGACGGTCGGAAATGTCATTGGTAATTATCATCCACATGGTGATTCATCCGTCTATGAAGCGATGGTAAGAATGAGTCAAGATTGGAAAAATCGTGAACCATTAATTGATATGCACGGAAATAATGGGTCAATGGACGGTGACCCCGCGGCAGCGATGCGTTATACGGAAGCACGTTTATCAAAAATTGCGATGGAATTGCTAGCTAATATTCATGAAGAGACCGTAGACTTTGCTTTAAACTTCGATGATTCACTCGAAGAACCTGAAGTCTTACCAGCAAGATTTCCAAATTTACTAGTCAATGGTGCGACGGGAATTTCTGCAGGTTATGCGACAGATATTCCACCCCATAATTTAGCAGAAGTAATTGACGCATTGGTCTATATGTTGACACATCAGTCTTATTCATTAGATAAAATCATGCGTTATATTCAGGGGCCAGACTTTCCTACGGGAGCGATTATTCAAGGAGCCGATCAATTAGAAGAGGCTTATAAAACAGGGCGCGGCCGTGTCGTTATGCGTGCTAAAACGGATATCGAACCACTAAAAGGTGGTAAATCTCAAATCGTCGCGACGGAATTGCCTTATGATATTAATAAGACGAAACTCATTCAAAAATTAGATGATATTCGACTCTCTAAAAAAATTGATGGCATTGTTGAAATTCGTGATGAATCAGACCGCAATGGTATCAGATTAGTCATCGAATTGCGACGAGAAGTCGATCCAGAACCTGTTTTAAATTATTTATTGAAGAATACCGACTTACAAATGAATTATAATTTTAATATGGTGGCGATTCATAATCGAACACCAAAACAAGTCGGCTTGATCGAAATGTTAGAGGCTTATATTACGCATCAACAAGAAATCATTACACGTCGTACAAAATATAATTTAAAAGCAGACCAAAGTCGCTTACATATTGTTGACGGTTTAATTCATATGGTTTCCATTTTAGATGATGTGATTCATACGATTCGTCAATCAGATAGTAAAAAAGATGCTAAAAACAATTTGGTTGATCGCTTTGAATTTTCTCAAGAACAAGCAGAAGCGATTGTAAATCTCCAATTATATCGTTTAACGAATACAGATATCACAGCATTACAAAATGAACGCCTTGATTTAAATGAAGCGATTCAACATTATCAAAGTATCTTAAATGATGATGCGATTTTAAATAAAGTACTCGTCAATGAACTTAAAGAGATTAAAAAGAAATATGGCAATCCAAGACGAACAGTCATTGAAGCAGACATTGAAGAAATTGAAGTGGAACGGACTTTACTCGTGGCTGAAGAACAAGTCATGGTCGTTGTCACTCGAGAAGGTTATTTTAAACGTACGAGTATGCGATCCTTCCAATCTTCGCAAACGGATGATTTTGAGCACCGTGAATTAGACTATCCATTATTTATTAAGCAAATGAGTACTTATGAAGCAATTATTGCTTTTACGAATATGGGAAATTATTTATTTATTCCAGTCAATGAACTACCTGAAATTCGTTGGAAAGATATGGGAATTCATTATTCACAACAATTCAAACTTGAAGAAAATGAAGAAATTATTTTTGTAACGCAAGCGAGTGATCGTTTGGATTATAAAGACCAAGAAGATGATGAACATGAATTGGTTTTCGCAACCCGTGAAGGAATGATCAAACGAGTGAAGCGTTCTGAATTTGTGACTTTTAGAAGTTATAAATCACGGACGCAAATGGCGATGAAGATGAAAACAGAGACAGATCAAGTGATTTCAATCCATGAAATTAGTTCGATCCGTGACGCGCTCGAAGTTGTTTTAGTGAGTTATCAGTCTTACAGTTTACGCTATGATTTATCTGATGTCTCACAATATGGTCCAAAAGCGCAAGGAGTCATCGGTATTAATCTGAAAGAAGATGACCATGTCGCAGGCATGATTATATCTGATAGAGAGGTCAGCTATCCTCAAGCGATGTTATTAACACAACATGGCAATCTCAAACGCTTTAATGTAGATATTATTCCTGAAGCTAATCGTGGTAATCGAGGGGTGCTCCTTCTTAAAGATCGCAAAAAGGACCCACATCGTGTGATCGATTTAATCGCATTAAATGATGGGACGGTTCCAATCGTTGTCAAAGGTGATACCGGTGTAGATAGTGAGCTAATGTCTGTGGATATTCCATTAACCGAACGTTTAAATAATGGTTCAGCAGTTCCAGACATTGAAAAATTAGGACAAGTTTTCGCTTTAACGATAAATCAGTTAAAATTATTTCAAACAAATGATGATTCTGTGATAGAATAGTCATAGTGTTATTATTAGGAGGTAAATCATGAGTAAATATTTAGTTTTTGGCCATCAAAACCCAGATACGGATGCGATTGGTTCTGCGATCGCATTTAGCTATTATCTAGAACGTAAAGGAGAAGAAGCTGAGCCTGTAGCATTGGGTGAACCTAATGCAGAAACACAATTTGCTTTAGACCATTTTTCTTTAGAAGTTCCTAGAATTGTTGAAGAAGTGGCGGACGAAGTTGACCGTGTCGCATTAGTCGATCATAATGAACCGCAACAATCAGTGGCTGATATCGATAAAGTTCAAGTGGATTATGTTGTTGATCACCACCGCATCCATGGTTTCAATACAGCCAATCCATTATTTTACCGTGCTGAACCGATTGGTTCAACATGTAGTGTTATTTATAAAATGTTTTCAGAGCAAGACATTGATATTCCACGTGCTATTGCAGGAATCATGCTATCTGCGATTGTTTCTGACACATTATTATTAAAATCACCAACATGTACGAATGAAGACCGTGAAATTGCAGAACAATTAGCAAAAATTGCTCAAGTATATTTAAATGAATATGGCCGTCAATTACTTCAAGCAGGAGCTGATATTTCAGATCAATCTGATGCTGAATTAGTTAACTCAGACGCGAAATCTTTTGAATTAAATGGCCATAATATTCGCATTGGACAAGTAAATGTTATCGGTTTTGAGCAAATTTCAGAACGCAAAGAGGGCATTTTAGCTGTGATGAACAATGAAATAGAGGAAAAAGATTTTAATCTATTCTTATTAGTCATCACTGATATTTTAGACAATACATCCATTGGCTGGGTCGCTGGCGAAAATCCAGTGATGGTTGAGCAAGCATTTGGGGGAACAGTAGAAAATAATGAAATTGAACTTTCAGGTATTGTTTCACGGAAAAAACAAGTGGTTCCACCATTAACAGATGCTTATAATCAATTATAAAAAAATATCTCTAGAAAAGAATTTCTTTTCTAGAGATTTTTTTATTACACC
>JBHWOV010000017.1:0-6414 GCA_043424535.1 Aerococcaceae bacterium | reverse complement strand
ATTCTGTATTAATATGCGAGAGAAGACTAGTAGCATGAGTATGACAACAAAAATTGTTTTAGCGATGTTTTTAGGTATTTTATTTGGTTATTTTTTCCGTCATATGTTGATTATATTTCTTTTTTAGGAGATATTTTTTTAAGATTAATCCAAATGGGAATTGTCTTCCTAGTTATGGGACAAATTATAGAAGCAATTGGAAATTTACAAATTTCTCAGTTAGGAAAGATTGGACTGAGAACGATTATTGTATTTCTTGTATCTTCCACACTCGCTTCAGCTTGGGGCGTTTTATTTGGTATTCTTTTTAAACCTGGATCTGGAATTAATCAAACGGTCGACAATGGTATGGTAATTGAATCGGCAGAACAAATGCCATTTACAGAAGTATTTGTTAACTTTTTTCCTAAAAACATAATGGAAGCATTGACTAATGGGACAATAGTCCAAATTATCGTCTTTGCGATTTTCTTCGGGATTGCTGTAAGTCGCCAAAAGGAAAAAACAAAGGCTGTTTTTTTACCTGTATTGGTAGACTTTAATGCGATTATATTAGAGATGATCAGTTTTATTATGGGATTTGCACCGATCGGTATTTTCGCATTACTAGCCTCAACGATAGCCGATTACGGTGTCTCAGTAATTATGCCATTACTTTCGTATTTACTTGTATATGCTGGTGCGACATTAGTATTTTTACTCATCTGGATTGTGATTATTTCTTTATATCTCAAGATATCTCCCGTTTTACTTATTAAAAAAATGGGCAGAATGTCAATACTTGCCATGGCTACTACTTCCTCGGCAATTACATTACCGGTAGCGATGGAAGATACGGAGGCAAATTTAGGATTAGATAGTGAAGTGAATCGTATCGTATTACCATTAGGAATGTCACTGAATAGTAATGGTTCTGCGATGTTTATGTCCATTACTTTAATAACCATCGCCCAAATTTATGGCGTAACCTATGGCTTCTCACAATTATTTTATATTGTATTATTATCAACATTTGCATCATTAGCAAATGCAGTTGTGCCAGGGGGCGGTCTGATTTCGCTTTCGATTGTTGTTCCGCAAATGGGATTACCAATCGAGAGTATTGCAATTTTTGCAGGTGTAGAATGGTTTACTGGAATTATTCGAACAATTTTAAATGTGAATTCTGATGTGTACAGTGCCTTAATCGTTGGTCAGAGCATGAATCAAATTGACCGTGATATTTTGTTAGATGAGCAGAGTGTAAATCAATAATTCATTTAAACTTATTTTGTTCATAATAACCATAAAATTAATTTATTTTGTGCAATATTATAAATAATAAGAAAGCGCTTTTATATATAATAAAAGTATGAATGTTTAGAGACGAGATGGAGGTATATCAATGATTAACATTGAACCAAAATATGTAGACGAGATGATGGATTGGATATCAAATATCTCAGATGATGAAGGTCCGGGAACAACCCGTTTACTATACAGCAAATCATGGGTAGAAGCTCAACATGCATTGAGTGAAAAATTTAAAGAACTCGGGATGAGAGTGGAATTTGATGCGATAGGAAATCAATTCGCAACGATTGAAGGAACAGAAAATCCCGAGATTATTCATGCGACAGGTTCGCATATTGATACAGTGGTCGAAGGTGGACGTCTAGATGGTCAGCTAGGAATTATGGCTGGTTATATGGCTGTAAAAGGACTCATTGAAGAATATGGAAAGCCAAAACATTCCATTCGTATTATTTCAATGGCAGAAGAAGAGGGCTCGCGATTCCCTTATGCATTTTGGGGCTCGAAGAATATCTTCAATATGGCTAAACGTGAAGATGTTGAAGGTAAAACCGATGGGGACGGAATTAAATTCGAAGATGCGATGCGTCAAGCAGGATTTGATTTTAAAGAGACACCTGAAGATGGATTTGACCAAATGGATTCTTTTATTGAATTGCACATTGAACAAGGGAATTTCCTTGAAAAGGCAGAGAAACAAGTAGGCGTGGTGAATGCCATTGTTGGTCAAAAACGTTATGACGTGACCTTGAAAGGACAAGCGAATCATGCGGGAACGACATTGATGGAATATCGACATGATGCGGTGGAATGTTTTTCACGAATTGTCGTTAATGGCATCGACAAAGCGAAAGAAGAAGGGAACCCTCTTGTTTTAACATTTGGCCGGATTGATGTAGTACCTAATGTTGTCAATGTTGTGCCTGGTGAGGCATCATTTTCAATTGATTGTCGTCATACTGATCAGGATGTTTTAGATCGTTTTACTGCAGAACTTGAAGCAGATATGACTAATATCGCAGAGGAAATGGGTCTGGAAATAGAAGTTAATCTCTGGATGGATGAACCACCTGTCCCGATGAATTCTGAGATTGTTGCTTTGATAGAAGCAGTTTGTGAAGAGAATGGTTTAAATTATCAATTAATGCATTCAGGAGCAGGTCATGATGCACAAATTTTTGCTCAACATGTTCCAACAGGAATGATTTTTGTCCCATCTATTGACGGCATTAGTCATAATCCAGCAGAGCATACCACTGCAGAAGATATTGCTGAAGGTGTGAAGGCATTAGCGGCGGCGCTTTATAAACAAGCATATTAATATTTAGGGGAGGTTGAAAAATGGCAATAAATACAAATATGGTGACAGCAGAAGACAAGTCGAGGTACAGAGAACGTGGCTACGTAAATGAGGACATGCTACCAAAAACGCCGGAAGAAAGAATTTCTTCAACAATGAATTATTTTACATTGTGGCAAGGTTCGATTCATAATATTCCAAACTATGCAGCAGTTGTTGGCTTTTTAGCTTTAGGTTTATCTCCATTAAACACAATTATTGGTATTACACTCGGTGGTTTAGCAGTGGCATTATTTATGACGATTAATGGACATGCTGGAGCAAAGTATGGAATTCCTTTTGCGATGCTTTTACGATCCGCTTATGGAAGTGCTGGATCTAAATTACCTGGCTTCCTTAGAGGAGGCGTGGCTGCAATAGCATGGTTTGGTGTTCAAACTTATACTGGTGCAGCGGCATTAGCAATTCTTATTTCACGGATTTGGCCAGGATTTATGGATATTGGTGGCGGACAAGAAATTATGGGGATTTCAGTCCCAGTATTGATTTGTTTTGCTATTTTCTGGGCGTTGAATATGGCTGTTGGACTAGGTGGTGGCGGTGTGTTAAATAAATTTACCGCTGTTCTATCGCCAATTATCTTTATTGTTTTCGGTGGGATGACGATTTGGGCGATTAATGTTGGTGGTGGCATTGGAGCGATTATGTCATACGAATCTGTTTCTAGTGGCGTTCATCCAATTTATGCATTTCTAATGATTGCAGCTTCTTTCTTAGGCGTATGGGCAGCACCGGGGGTGTCTGTTGCGGACTTTACTAAAGATGCTGAATCGCAAACAGCACAATCAACAGGACAAATTTCTGGATTATTTGTAGGACATCTCATATTTGCAATTATGTCAGTTATTATCATTATTGGTGGAACGATTCATTATGGAGCACCGACTTCTGGAAATGGTGTTCTTGATTTCATTCAAGAATGGGACAATATTCCAGCAGTTATCATTGCAACGGGTGTCTTTCTATTAACGACTATTTCAACGAATGCGACTGGTAATATTTTACCAGCAGGCTATCAATTATCAGCACTCTTACCGAGCGCAATTGACTACAAAAAAGGGGTTTGGATTGCTGGAATCGTTTCGTTCTTAATTCAACCATGGCGCTTTATGTCAGGTGGTGGAGCAATCCTTGTATTCTTAAATTTAATTGGTGCCTTATTAGGTCCAGTAGCTGGTGTGATGGTAGCAGATTATCATCTCGTTAATAACCGTCACATCGATATGGATGAATTATATTATGGCGAAGATCAACCATCAAGATATCGCGGTGTTAATGTTCAAGCCTATATCGCTACTATCGTAGGATTAGTATTATCTATCATTGGGCAATTTGTTCCAGCGCTTAAAGTACTATCAGATGTCGCTTGGATTTCAGGATTTGCAACAGCATTTATTATTTATTGGTTATTAAAAAAATTTAGTAGCAATCGTTAATGTTTGCGAAAATAGGAGGAGAAATTATGAAATACGATTTAGTCATTAAGAATGGGCAGGTCATTCTAGAAAGTGGCACAGTAGAGGCGGACGTTGCTGTTAAAGACGGTAAAATTGCAGCGATTGGGCAAGACTTTGAAGGGGAGCAAGTCGTTGATGCAACGGATTTAATTGTCAGTCCTGGGATGTTTGATGCACATGTTCACATCACAGAACCAGGTGGTGGATACCGTGATGAGTGGGAAGGCTATGTTACAGGAACTTCTGCTGCAGCTAAGGGTGGTGTTACATCATTTTTAGAAATGCCATTGAATCAAGTACCTGCAACAACTAGTGGAGAAACTATCAAGATTAAATTTGAAGCTGGTAAAGGTAAATTACTATCTGATGTGTATTCATTTGGTGGTCTAGTGCCTTACAATATTGAAAATGGTGGCATTCAAGAATTGGATGAGGCAGGCGTATCTGCATTTAAATGCTTCATGGCAACATGTGGTGATCGTTCAATTGAAGGAGACTTCATGAATGTGGATGATTACTCATTATATGAAGGAATGCGTCAAATAGCTGAAACTGGTAAAGTACTTGCTATTCATGCTGAAAATGCGGCAATCACAGATCGTTTAGGTGAAATTGCACGTTCCCAAGGACAATCAAAATTATCAGAATATGTTGCGACACGTCCTATCTTTACAGAAGTAGAACCAATTCGTCGTGCGATTCTATTTGCTAAAGAAACAGGATGCCGTATTCATATTTGTCATATCGCTTGTCCTGAAGGTGTTGAAGAAGTTATTAAAGCACGTGCTGAAGGTGTTGACGTCACTTGTGAAACTTGTTTACATTATTTATACTTCACAACTGATGAAATTGATGCAATTGGTAATACAGCTAAATGTTCACCACCAATTCGCGGTCAACGTGAGCAAGACGGCTTATGGGATTTATTATTCGATGGGCATATCTTAACTCAAGTATCTGACCATTCTCCATGTACACCTGACCTCAAAGATACAGAAAATGCTTTTGATGCTTGGGGTGGAATTGCTGGTTTACAAAATGATGTGGATATTTTCTTCGATGAAGCGGTACAAAAGCGTGGCATGTCATTAGAACAATTTGCAGATATTATCGCAACAGCGCCAACACGTCGCTTTGGAATTGAAGACAAAGGGTCTATTGCTGTTGGCAAAGATGCTGATATTGTCTTAATTAAACCAAATGCACCTTATACACTTGAAGCAGAAGATCTAGAATATCGCAACAAAATCTCACCATATATCGGACGTGAAATTGGTGCTCAAATTGCAGCTACATATGTTCGCGGTAATGAAGTATATAGTCAAGAAAATGGCGTTTCAGAAAACTTTATTGGTGAATTTAAATAGAAATCTTACTCAATGTAAATAGATAAAATACGATATCCCCAAAGTTAGAAAATATACTAACTTTTGGGGATATTTTGGTTTAATTTGCATAAAAGAATGTGAAAGTTACGTTATAAGGACAGATTAATATCATATTTTCGTCTTCATGGTATAATAATTTTAATAGAAAATAAAGCGAGTGAAATATGTTTAAAAATACATTGAAAAATTGGATAGTTGGTGGAACATTAGCATTTACTGCCGTAAGTTTGATCATACTTGCTAATTTGAATGTTGGAGAGGAACCGAGAGAATCCGATGTCATTATTGTCGCTTCAGGCAGTATTGACCGTGATTATCGAGCAGGTATGTTGTATTGGCAGGACTATTCAAAATCAGGAAAGATCATTGTCTCCCCATTACAACCGCCGGCCCAAGTGGCTTATGTAACCATGGGGATTTCATCCGAACAAATTATTGAAGAACCTGATGCTACGAGTACTTATACTAATGCAACGAATACATTAGAAATGATGAATGAATATGGATTTACATCTGCAATCGTCGTGACTTCAGATTATCATCAATTACGGACGCGTATGATTTATGAACGCGTGAATAGAAATTATGGATTTGATTTAAATTTTGTTGCATCCTATCATCAACATAATGGGATAGCGAAACCTTGGTATAAAAATCCAGTATTGTGGTTTCCGGCCATACGAGAAGTATTTTATTTTTATGGTTATCTCTTTGGTTTGTATCATTGGATTGATCGATAGATGGACAATAAATTGCTTATTTTCAACTAGGTTTATTTGCGATGCACTCAACTAAAAATAGGAAAGAGAGCCATAAAGGCTCTCTTTTTTGGCAGGATATATTATAGAATTGATTGGTAATGAAAATAGTAAATAAAAAACCTTACATAAACAGCTAGCTGAACGGGAAACAGACT
>JBHWOV010000016.1:0-9239 GCA_043424535.1 Aerococcaceae bacterium | reverse complement strand
AATGTGGTAGAACACCACCTTGCCAAGGTGGGGGTCGCGGGTTCGAACCCCGTTTTCCGCTTTGCCAATGTAATATGTTAATTCAGCGGCATACCTAGATGCCGGGGTGGCGGAACAGGCAGACGCACAGGACTTAAAATCCTGCGGAGGTTACACTCCGTGCCGGTTCGATTCCGGCCCTCGGCATAAAAGGAGACAGAGAGATTATCTAATCTCTCTGTCTTTTTTTGATTGAAAAATGATGTAGCTAGTACTTATTAAAAATAGCAGAGCTTTAATATTGCAATGTAAGCGTTATTAATGTAAAGTTAACTTGTCTATACAAGTTGTAATGTCAAAATGGAAAGGATGTTTAGTATGAGTTTTGAAAGAGATGCCAAAGAGTTATTAGAACTAATTGGCGGAGATGATAATATCAGTGCCGTTACGCATTGTGCAACACGGATGCGTTTTGCACTAAATGACCCAAAACAGGCAGATGTTGATGGGATTGAAGCACTTGATTCGGTACGTGGAACATTTACACAAGCTGGACAGTTCCAGGTAATTATAGGAAATAATGTGTCAGATTTTTATAAAGAGTTCCAAAAAATTTCCAATGTTTCCGAGTCAAATAAAGATGACGTAAAAGAACAAGCTCGTGCGAATCAAAATTGGTTCCAGAGTGCTTTATCATTCTTAGCTGATGTCTTCACACCAATCATACCTGCATTTATTGTAGGGGGACTAATTCTTGGTTTTAGAAATATTCTTGAAGGAATTGGTTTCTCGGCATTAGGTCAAGCAGTTGTTGATGGGGTGGCGCAAGTCAATGCTGATGGTACACCCATTTATAATACAATAGTAAATGTGTCACCATTTTGGAGTGGCGTGAATGATTTCTTGTGGTTACCAGGAGAAGCCATTTTCCACTTCCTTCCTGTTGGAATCACATGGTCTGTGACACGTCGTATGGGAACTACCCAAATATTAGGTATTATTTTAGGTATTACATTAGTTTCGCCTCAATTATTGAATGCTTATGGTGCTCCTGATGCGATTTTAGCTGGAGAAGTACCTCAGTGGGATTTTGGAGCTTTCCAAGTAGATAAAATAGGTTATCAAGCTCAAGTATTGCCTGCAATTTTCGCCGGATTAACATTAGGATGGTTTGAACAATTTTGGCGTAAGCGCGTTCCAGAATATTTATCAATGATTCTTGTTCCATTTTTATCCTTACTGCCAGCGATTATTTTGGCACATACTGTTTTAGGACCGATTGGTTGGACTATTGGTACTTGGATTGGTGAGTTAGTATATGCTGGATTGACAAGCTCATTAAATTGGTTATTTGGTGCCTTCTTCGGGGCTGTCTATGCACCATTAGTTATTACAGGACTCCACCATATGACAAATGCCGTCGATGCACAATTAATTGCTGACTATCAAGGAACACAATTATGGCCAATGATTGCATTATCTAATATTGCCCAAGCATCAGCTGTTCTTGGCTATTGGTGGATGACTCGTCAAGATGAACGTGAAAATCAAATAACGATTCCATCAACTATTTCCGCTTATCTTGGGGTTACTGAACCTGCATTATTTGGGGTCACATTAAAATATGTTTATCCAATGGTCGCTGCAATGATAGGATCAGGTATTGCAGGAATGTATTCTGTCTTCACTGGTGTTACATCAAACTCAATCGGAGTAGGTGGCTTACCAGGAATCCTAGTTATTCAACCAGAACACATGGTGAATTTTGCGATTGCAATGGCAATTGCCATCATTGTGCCTTTTGTATTAACAATTGTCTTTAGAAAATCTGGATTTTTGGTAAAAGATGACCAAGTATCAACGAGTGCAGCAGTCGATCAATCTGTTGGTAAAGCACCACTAGCAACTGATAATGTTGATTCAACAAACCAAATCGAAGAGACAGAAACGAATACTTCTAGCAAAACAAAAGAATCTACAATCCTGTATTCTTCCAAAGAGTCAACTCAAGAAACTGTAGCCAATAATAAGGAGGAAAATTTAAGTAATATGACGAAAGCAAATGAAGAAAAATTTGTCTCTGTTGCAGATGGTGAAGTGATTAGTGTTGAAGAAGTCAATGATCCTGTCTTTTCTAGTAAAGCGATGGGTGATGGTTTTGCAGTAGAACCAACAAATGGTGAAATTGTCTCACCAGTAAGCGGTAAGATAACAAATGTTTTCCCAACGAAACATGCTATCGGAATCGAGACAGATTCAGGTGTTGAAATTCTCGTTCATATGGGACTTGATACGGTTGAATTAAATGGTGATGGATTTGAAGTGCTTGTAAGTGAAGGAGATATCGTTGACTATGGAACGCCACTAGCTCAAATGAATCTCGAATCCATTAGCCAAGCAGGTAAAGAAACATCTGTTGTTGTCGTCTTTGTGAATGGTGATAAATTATCCGACTATCGCTTAGACTTCACTGGTTCAGCAGATGCTGGTCATGAAATTGGTCATTACACAACTGACTAATTGGGAAGGAGTTGCAATGCATCAAGATAAAGTCATTTATCAAATCTATCCTCGGTCTTTTAAAGAGACAGATGGTGATGGAATTGGTGATTTACCAGGAATTATTAGTGAGCTGGATTATCTGAAGACATTAGGAATTGATATTGCTTGGTTAAGTCCAATTTATCCATCACCGCAGCATGATAATGGATACGATGTAGCAGACTACAAAGCAATTAATCCACTGTTTGGCACAATGTCTGATTTTGAAACTTTGATTGAAGAAGCTGGCCAAAGAGGCATTGGGATTATGTTAGACATGGTACTCAATCATTGTTCAACGGAACATGAATGGTTTCAAAAAGCGTTAGCAGGTGATAAATATTATCAAGATTTCTTTTATTTAAGACCTGCAAAAGAAGATGGTAGTTTACCAACGAATTGGGAATCGAAATTTGGTGGGCCAGCATGGGCGCCATTTGGTGATACAGATTTATATTATTTACATCTTTATGATGTACATCAAGCGGATTTAAATTGGCACAATCCTAATGTTCGTCGTGAGTTACATGATGTTGTCCGTTTTTGGATGGATAAAGGCGTCCAAGGATTCCGTTTCGACGTATTAAATGTGATTGGTAAGTCTGAAACATTAGTCGATTCACAGCAACCAGGATCTAGCCAAGAAAAGTCTTTATATACTGATACACCGATTGTTCATGAATGGGTACAGGAATTAAATCGAGAAACTTATGGACAAGATTCTGATTTAATTACGGTCGGTGAAATGTCTTCAACAGATATTCCAAACGGTATTAAATATACTGATCCTGAACGTAATGAATTAACGATGATTTTTAGTTTCCATCATTTAAAAGTTGATTATGAAGACGGTGAAAAATGGAGTAATCCAGAATTTGATTTTCTCTCTTTAAAAGATATTTTAAATGAATGGCAAGAAGGAATGTCACAAGGTGATGGATGGAATGCTGTATTCTACAATAATCACGATCAGCCACGAGCAAATAGTCGTTTTGGGGATGTAGATAATTTCCCATATGAAACAGCGACAATGCTCGCTCAATCGATTCATTTTATGCGTGGGACACCTTATGTTTATCAAGGTGAAGAGATTGGAATGACCAATCCAATGTTTGAAAATATTGAAGATTATGATGATATTGAAACACGTAATCATTATCGAATTATGATTGATAATGGTAAATCTCATGAAGAAGCAATGGAAATCATTCAGGAAAAGTCTCGTGACAATAGCCGTACACCAATGCAATGGACGGATGGACCACAAGCAGGCTTCACGACTGGTGAACCTTGGTTAAAAGTGGCAAATAATTATCCGGAAATTAATGTACAAAATGAATTGGCCAATGACCATATTTTTAAATATTATCAAAGACTAATTGCCTTAAGGAAAGAATACCCAATTATTTCTCAAGGAAGTTATGAAGGATTTGCTTTAGAGCATCCTGAAATCATGGCATATTCTCGTCATTTAGATGGACAAGAATTAATTGTCCTTGCGCATTATTATCCTGGAGAATCAGAAATCAAGATACCAAAACAGTTTTTAAATCGTTCTTATCGTCGCTTAATCGGTAATGGAGCACAAGATACATTATCAGAGACTGTGACATTAGGTGACTATGAAACGGTAGCGTTTTTAATTGAATAAAATAAAAAATCGAACCTCACAAAGGTTCGATTTTTTAATGATTAGCGCCGAGCTATTTCTTGAAATTTAAAGGTTTCTAGTCGATGATGTGAAGCAGTATACTGAAAAAATGTCGTATCATTTAAATAAACAAAACTATTAACGGTTACGATGAAATCTTCTGAATTTATCTCAAAATATTTTTGATCGATTTCATCAGCAGGAGCAACGTAAAATTCTTTATGTGCGTAACTGATTTCAAGGCCTAGATTTTGTTCGAAATATTGATAGATTGAATCTGTTGCGATGTCATTGGATATATTTGGAACAATTGACGCACGAATATAATCATGGTCAATAATCTGTATTTCATTGTCAATTTGTCGTAAACGAATCAAATGAATGAATTCTTCGTCCTCTGAAATGTCAATCACCTCTTTAATAAAACTTGGAGCTTTGACGCGTTGATTGAAGAGAACTTTTGTTTCGACATCTAAGTCATGTTCTTGAGCGATTTCCTTATAACTCTTGATGCCAGATATTGGTAAGGTGAAAGCAGAATGATTAACGACAATATTTCCTTTTCCTTGACGCTTGATAATATAGCCATGTTGTTCTAATTTTTTCAATGACTGTCTGATTGTTCCTCTAGAAACATGATAGTGATCAGCTAGGTCATTCTCACTAGGAAGGAGCGTACTCACAGGAAAAATGCCTGTTAAAATTTTATCTTCTAAGTCTAAATATATTTGTTCAAATTTCTTCACTAGCACTCCTCCTCAGCATTATCTTTATCTATTATGCGCATACGAATAGTATTTTTCAAGTGATAAATTGATCAGATCATAAAGAAAACCAGCCTATTCAGGCTGGTTTTGATAGTAAGATTAAAATGGATTATTTGTTTTCTTTTAACCAATTGATTGCAGTTTCACAGAATACTGCAGCACCATATGGCATCATTTCTTCATTAAAGACGACATTTGGATGGTGGACCGCATAACGATCAACGCCTTCTTTAGCCATTCCCATAAAGAAATAAGTAGTTGGTACTTTTTGAGAAACAAAAGCGAAGTCTTCAGATGCTTGTAAAGGTGTGAAGTCGCGAACTTCTAAATTATCACCTAAAGCTTCTTTAGCCCATCCACGTGTTTTTTCAGTTAATTCTGGATCATTATAGAGTGGTGGTACATCAGATAAGAATGTTAATTTAGCTTCTGCTCGAAATACTTTAGCAATTCCTTCAGCTACTTCTGGCATTCTTTCTTTTAAATAATTTCGTGTTTCATCACTGAAAGTTCGCATTGTTCCTTCCAAGCGTACTTGGTCAGGGATAATATTACGTGAACCAGGTGACTCGAAACCACCCACTGTAATCGCTGCACTTTGATCAAATGAGATTTCACGAGTTATTAAACCTTGGAACGCATTGATAATTTGTGAAGCAACAAATACTGGGTCTACACCAGTATGTGGCATCGCACCATGTGAGCCAACACCTTTAACTTCTACTTCGAAGTTATTGGCGCCTGCTAGTGAAATACCCTCACTGAAATAAATAGCTGGGTCTAATAATGGTTGAACGTGACCTGCGAAGGCAACGTCTACTCCTTCTAATAAACCAGCTTCAATCATCGATTCAGAACCTGTTAAAAGTTCCTCAGCTGGTTGGAATTCGATACGAACAGTACCTTCAAGCTGATCTTCGTTTTCTTTTAATATTTTTGCAACAGCTAACATGATTGTAGTATGAATGTCATGTCCACAAGTGTGTGAATAGCCTTCTTTTTTAGAGGCAAACTCTAATCCAGATTGCTCTGCAATCGGTAAACCGTCCATATCAGCGCGAAGTAAAACTGTTTTACCTGGTTTTCCAAGTTCAACAATCAAACCATATTCTAACATGGTTTGTACTTCGTAGCCAAAACTTTCAAGTTTTTCACGTACGAAAGCAGATGTGACAGGCAATTCATAACCTGTTTCAGGGTTTTCATGTAAATAACGACGGTTTTCTACCATCTCATCAAAAATTTGTTTTGCTTGTTCTAGAAATGTCATGAACATAACCTCTCTTTCTTTATTTATCATACACCTATTTTAGTGAAAAGTACAAAATAACAGGTAAAATTTTTAGCTTATTCGTTTAAAATAATCTTTGTTGGATTTGATGGGTAACATCTTTTGTTTCTGCTTGATAAGCATCATTTATCATCCTCTCTTCCAACGAAAGATCAGAACCATCCTTTTGACGAATAGCGACTAATAATTCTCTAGGAATATAAATACGATGATCCCCTCGTTCACGTCCTGCAACGGAGGCTACTAACAAACTTGCTTGAGATAATTCGACAATTTGGTCTGATTTAGTGACTAAGTCAATTTGAGATTTAGTAGTTGTTGAATAAGGTTTGTAAAAGTCATAAGGCGTATCAAAACTACTATTTTCGCCAAAATAGTAATGAGGATCATAGCCATTTGCTGTGAGAACTTGATGGGCAGCAATTGTTAATTCGTCTATCGTATCTTCTGCCACTAAAATCGATTTAAAGGGATGACGATTAATGAAACGATAAGCGAAATCTTTTAAAATAGGATCTTCTTCTTTTTGCCATTGATTAATGTAACTACTCAAAACTTGGTCATCTAGAAAAAGATAATCTTCTAGCGACCAGTCGCCAGTTAAAAAAGGCTTTAATAATTCAATGGGTGTCTTCATTGTTTCAGGCTTATTTTTATAACAATATTTTGCTCGATCTAAAAGATTACTTAATAATTCTTCCATTCCTCTAGACACAGGGTGGAAATAAACTTGCATGTACATTTGATAGCGGCTAATAATATAATCTTCTACAGCATGCATTCCGGAGAAATCGAAATAAATTTGGTTATTATAAGGTCTAATAACACGTAAAATACGTGTAAGATCATAATTTCCATAACTGACACCAGCATAATAGGCATCCCTCAAAAGATAATCCATTCGATCCGCATCAATTTGTGAACTAATCAGTTGAACAACTTGTTTATTAGGATAAGTGTGGTTGATGACACTTGCAACTTTTTCAGGTAATTCCTCATCGAATTGACGCAATACTTGATTCACTTCAGTTTCTTTTGAACAAATAATCGCCTGGGTCATCGCTTCATGATCTGTCTGAAATATTCCTTCAAATGTATGTGAGAAAGGACCATGCCCAATATCATGAAGTAATGCTGCACAAAGTGCAACGATTCGTTCGCGGTCATCCCATTGATCAGGATGGTCCATTGATTTAGGAAAATTTCTCTGAAAATTGTTGATGATGCGACGTGTGATTTCATAGACGCCGAGTGAATGAGAAAAACGTGAATGTTCGGCTCCATGAAAGGTATATGAAGATGTCCCGAGTTGGCGAATCCGTCGTAAACGCTGAAATTCTTTAGTATTAATGAGTGATAGAATTGTTTTATCGCGAATATGGATATAATCATGGACTGGATCACGAAAGACCTTTTCACGCGAAAGGGACACTTCTTCGTAACGCTTTTGATAATGAGTAATCGTCATGCTAGTGACTCCTTTTATGATGGTTATGCCAAGAATTTATGATTTCGTTTCTGTAATGTAGGATACTGTTGTTCATAAATTTGATTGAGAAGTGGATCGGTAAAATCTGATGGTTCAATATGACTATATTTTTTAAAGACACGTAGAAGATCTTGTTCGAAATCTTGTTGGGAATAGCTATCAGCCAAACAGTTTTCAATTGTTGTCATCACTTTCCAATCAACATTTGGATAAGTTTCATCTGCCTGACTTACTTCATAAAATTGTCGTATCAGTTCCGCACGTTTTCTTTGATCACCATTTAAGCTTAAATAAGCAGCAGTTGTCAAACCGTCTTTAAATCTTCTTTGGGCAGTTCCGCCAATTTTTTGTCCATTCACAACTAAATCATATTTCCCAGGACAATAAGATTGGGGTACTTCATAATGGTCGACTTTTAATCCATAAGGACTCAATATTTCTTGAACAAGATTTGTAATGTACTCATAAGCTTGATCAATGGCTATTTTTTCATCGGTCATATCGGTTACAATCGCGAAATTGATAATACCTGGATCATTGACAACAGCTAACCCACCATGCGGACGAATGACGCATTGATAACCTGATTCTCTAAGAAAATCAAAGCCTTTTTGTGCTTCTTTTAGGCGGGTATCTTTTCCACCTAATAAGACAGTTGGTTTTTGATACGGATATAAATGAATTGCACCAAGATGTTGGTTAGATTGCTGATTGATTTCAGGTAAATAACGTATAAAAGCATCCTGATAAACTAATGAACTAAGTGGATCCTCATTATGCGGATTGTTCCGGTCGTGATATAATTGCCATGATTGTTTTTGTATAAAATCGGCTAACATTTCTTGCCCCCTTTTTAATTAAAAGTTTTGCTTTTGAATGCATTGTATATATGATTATACCAAATTTTGATTTATAATATAGACTGCTAGAAAATGGAGTGATGTAATGTGCAAAGAAGACAAGGGCGAGTTACTGTAAATCAACGAATAGAATATAATGATAGTAAACAAAAAGAACGTTACCACATTGAGAGCGACGGCGAATTGATCGAGCTTCAAAATTATTCGCGTATTGCTTATAATAATGATGAAGGTGAAGAAATCATTGTGAAATGGCAGGGGCGTATATCAGATAACTCGTTATCGATTGAAATTCGTCAAGCGAATTATACGCTTGTA
The DNA here is from genome assembly GCA_043424535.1 of Aerococcaceae bacterium. Classification (GTDB taxonomy): domain Bacteria; phylum Bacillota; class Bacilli; order Lactobacillales; family Aerococcaceae; genus DSM-111022. Next base: position 343 of record JBHWOV010000016.1, on the reverse strand, counting down.
TTTCAAAATAACCAACCTTTTATTGCTTCTTATCCCACTCCTCAAGGATTATGGGAATTAGAAGTCCAAACATTGCATTTCAAAGTGGAGCAAACGGATGATTATCATATTGCTATTGAAATTGATTATCAGATAAAATTAAACGACCAGCCCATTGCTAATTATGAATTTCGATTGATTTATCAATAAAAAGTCGCTAAGATAGAAGAGTATGTACGAAGGGAGAGCCGATATGGTAGAACTTGAAAAGTTTAAAGATTTAGACCGTAGTGAATTATCTTTGATAGAGGTAGCGCATGCGGTTTTACAAGAAACAGGTGAAGTTCACGACTTTAACCAACCA
>JBHWOV010000015.1:0-2710 GCA_043424535.1 Aerococcaceae bacterium | reverse complement strand
TCGTAAAATATCCTTCGACATTGAAAATGTTTTATACAATTGATCATCTAAATCATTACGGTCTGTTAAAACAACTAAAGTCGGATTATTCATCGCTTTAATCAATTTGCCAGCATAGAATACCATCGATAAACTTTTACCAGAACCTTGTGTATGCCAAACAACACCAATCTTATGGTCACCATCTTCCGCTGTTGCTACTTGTGCTTTGCCAACTGCTTTGTTAACCGCATGGTATTGGTGATAAGCAGCTAAAATTTTGAATGTGTTTTCACCATCTGTTTGAAATAATATAAAATTTTGAATAATATCCAGTAATCGACGAGGCTCTAACATTCCATTAATCATAACTTCAAGTTGAGGTTCAGCAGAACTGGCTAATGAAGTACCGTCAACCGTACGCCATTTCATAAAACGTTCTTCATTCGCAGTAAGGGACCCCACACGCGCATTAATACCATCACTCGTAATTAAAAAGGCGTTATACCGGAATAATGTAGGAATCGCTTGTTTATACGTTTGAATTTGATTATATGCATCAGAAATATCAACATCCTCATTCGTCGCATTTTTAAGTTCCATCACGACAACAGGTAAGCCATTAACAAAGACTAGTACATCAGGACGTTTATTTGATTGCCCTTCAATAATCGTAAACTGGTTAACTGCCATAAAATCATTGTTTTGTGGATTTTCAAAATCGAATACATAGACAGAAACAGTCGGGTTATACCCATCTGTCCCTTGCACTTGTACTTCAATGCCATCTGTTGCAAGCTTGTGAAATTGTTTATTATTTAAAATTACATTGGGTGAAGCATTCGCTAAAATTTTTTGAACAGCCTCTTCAATGACTTTTACATCAAGTATTGGATTTATCTTGCGCAAAGCATCACGCAAACGATCAACCAATACAACATCTTGAAAACTAGAACGCTCTGGATTCTCGCCGTCAGGTGCTATATTGGGACCTTCGACAATGTCATAACCTAGTTCTTCTAACCATTCGAGTGCTGCGACTTCTAATTCGGATTCATTATATTTGAACATCTCTTACACCTCCAATTCATCAGGGATTTCGATTTCACCTGACAGTAGTTTTGGAAGGAGTGTGTCGCGGAGTTGAGTTAAATTTTTATTTTCTTTTTCAAGCATTTGAATTTGTAAAAATAAAGGTTCAACTATTTCTTTATATTTATTTACAAGCTCTACTGAAGGTAAAGTGACGGGTATTTCCTTTAATCCTTTCCCTGAAATCTCTTTAAATGTAGAACCTCCTGCTGCGGCTTCAATCATAGGAAGTTTAAACTTCAACAAATGATAAATAAAATAAGAACTATAACCCTTATCAGGAACAATAGATTTAAAGCCTTGATTAGTAGTAACTTCTTTTCCAGCAATTGCAATATATCCAATAGGTGCTCTAGAACTAAACAAAACCGTATCTTTTTGAAGTATTCTAGCACTACCCTTTTTTAGGCCTAATTCTGTAATATCAATAGCACCTTTATAAATGAAAGTATTTTTATCATTCGATAAATCTTTAGGTGTAATCCAACTAATACCATTATCAGTATAATATTCATCATATTTTTTTGAAGGAGTACCTCCACCAATAATAGTACCTAAATTATCAATTTCCCCTACACTCCATCTCTTAGGTATCTCCCCTAACTCACTTTCCACCATTTCTCCACCACTTGATTTATAAGGCAGTCCTTCTTCATTTGGAAATTCGAAGTCGATGAACCACTGTATGAAAAGGGCGTGAGAGAGCTGTTCGAGATTGCTAATAATTTTTCTATTTAAAAAAATTTTCTGTTCCAAATTGTTAATGATTTGGACTATTTTTTTTTGATTGATTAATTGAGGGATTCTTAATTTTATATGTTGTAAGTCCCTGATTGGCAGCTGATTTTGTACCGAACCACTTATTAATTCAAGATATTGTTTTTTCATATAGGAACTTTTTAATAATATATAAAGGTATTTTGTATTAATTTCCACGTTTTTATTTCTTAAAATAACCATACCCGAATTAATTCTTATATTATTCAAAGCTATATCCTCAGAATAATGCCCTATATTTCCTACGCTACCTCTAGTAGACATTACAATATCATCTCTTATCAATTTTCCTTTTCTAAGTTCATTTGATTTATATTCAGTAATAAATTCACCGGTGGTTACATCTAGATAATCATTAATAATATTTTTATTATTTAAAAATAAAGTATGCCCTTGATTGGACATTTCTGTTTTCTTTGGATAATTTTTTCCTCTATCACCATCTATAATGTCAATTTTAGCATCTTTTAACTCTATTACTTTAAATTCCATACCCAATACCACCTAACGCTTTACGAATCTGTTCTTCTAGCTCTTTTGCTTTCGCAAATTGCTCTGATAATTCGGTTGTTAAACGTGTCATTTTTTCTTCGAATGGTTCACCATCATCTTCTTGTTCAGTTAAACCTACATAACGTCCCGGTGTTAAAATATGGTCGTTTTCACGCACCTCTTCAACTGTTGCTTCTTTACAAAAGCCTAATTCATCTATATATCCTTGTTCATTCGTACCACGCCACGCATGGAATGTGTCTGCAATTTTTTTAATGTCTCCATCACCAAATTCTTTATGTGTACGATCTGCCATAAATCCTAAATTACGTGCATCAATAAAGAGAATTTTATTATTGCGTTCCCGTTT
>JBHWOV010000014.1:0-6299 GCA_043424535.1 Aerococcaceae bacterium | reverse complement strand
GCAATAGATCTGATAAAAAGAATGAGTTCCCCTCTAGAGTCTCTTGATTTAGAAACTTGGCATGATCTTATAGATTATTTAGAAAATTTAACAGAAGAAAAAACAATTTTTAAAATTGATGATGGCGTTGAAAATGATGCGATTGTTCCAAGTCATGCGCAGTCTTCATGGATGACATATAAAAAGAAATTGGAAAAAGAAGGATGGACACAAGCAACAATTGATTCTATTGAAACGTCTGCGTTTGAAATTTTGAAACATTTTGCGATGGATCATGACAATAGCCCAGTCAAAGGTCTTGCGATTGGAAATGTTCAATCAGGAAAAACGGCAAATATGATTGGGTTAATGACATTAGCGGCTGACAATGGCTTTAATTTTTTTATTGTTTTATCGGGAATGATCGATTCATTAAGAATTCAAACGGTCAATAGAATGGCGCGTGATCTAAATTCAAAAAGTCACCAAAACTCTTGGTATCAAATTGAAAATCCAGCATTAAGTTCAACTTTAAATAAACATCATATGTCAACATATGATTTATCTAGAGGAAGTAAGGAAAAATATTATACGGTTCTTTTGAAAAACAAGAGCAGATTACAAAACTTCCTGGATTGGATAAAACAATCTGACGAAGCAAAGGCCAAACAACTAAAAATTGTCATTATTGATGATGAAGCTGACCAAGCGAGTATTAATACTAAAGAAATTGAAAAAGAAGAAATGAGTGCAATAAATCATTTAATTACTGAACTCGTTCATTTAGATCATGTTGAAGCAGTCAATTATGTAGCTTATACGGCTACACCTTACGCCAATATATTAAATGACGCTAGTGAAAAATCACTTTATCCTAAAAACTTTATTCTAATGTTGCCTGAAAATAGTGATTATATTGGTCCTGAACAAATATTTCAATTACAAGAACCAGAAGCACAACCCAATATTGATATTGTGATGCGTATTGGTGAAACTGATCGCGAGCGAATTCTTGCGATTCAAGAAGGTGATACGCATTTGGAAATTCCAAAAAGCTTAAAAGAATCAATAAATTGGTTTTTAATTTGTGTTGCTGCTATGCGTAGTCAAAATTTTAGAAAACCAATCTCTATGCTTGTGCATACTTCATTTAGGAAAAATGAACATGAATATATTGCAGAAGTAATAAAAGATTATCTTCTTGAATTACATGCTCATTTTAATGATTATATTGAAAAATTTGAACACCAATACAATGATTTCCAAAACTTTTTTTCTAGGGAACATTTTGTTGAAGGAATGCCAAATTATTCTTCAATAGAGGAAGTCCCTGATTATCCATCATGGGAAGAAGTATTTAGCCACTTATCAACTATTATGAGATTAGAAGGAGAAGATTACTTATCTCATATTCAAATTGCTGATACTGGCGAATTGAAATATCATTCTGGTATTCATTTGAGCATCGATAATTCGACGCAACGTTCTGGTAACGAGCAAGTGCGACTGGTATATCCTGATAAAAATAAAATGCCGAATTTAGCTCCGGCTTTTATTGTTGTAGGAGGAAATACGCTTTCGAGAGGATTAACAATTGAAGGATTAGTATCAACATATTTTTTAAGAACGACGAAACAAGCTGATACTTTAATGCAAATGGGTAGATGGTTCGGTTATCGTAAAGGATATGAAATTTATCCGAGAATATGGCTAGATGAACCAGCATATGAAAGATTTGAATTTATCACTCAACTTAATTATGAATTAAGACAAGAAGTCGAGGGACATGCTGAAAGAGGATTTTCTCCCAATGAATATGCCATAACTGTAAAAAATTCTCCGAACCGTAGTTTCTTAGCTATTACATCCCAAAATAAGATGCAAAGTGCGATTCCGGCATCTTATGATTTTTCAGGTTATACGGCTCAAACAATTTATTTTGAAAAAGATATTAAAAAGCTCCAACATAATTTTGATTTAACAAAACAATTTTTAAATGGTCTAACAAATTTGGATGAAGGACCACATAAATCGCATATGATTTGGCGCGATATCGACCATGAAACTGTTAGAAATTATTTAGAAAAATATATCGTATACGAAAAAGATATTAAAATGTCGAATTTAGATAAAGTTTTGGATTGGGTGGAAGAAACAATAAAAATATAGATCAACCATTTACCAATTGGAATGTTGTTTTGTCATCTTTAAATGATATAGAAGCAACAGTAGATGATGATTCTAACTGGGAAATACAAGGATATCATCCAAAGCCTATAGCACGTAGTCTAAAGCCTGAACGTAGTACTGAAAATGTTGCGAATATTGGTGTCTTACGTTCTGTTGGGGATCAAGTTATTGATACGGGATTAAAATTAAACAGTAATGAACTATCTAATGTATACGCGACAAGAAAAGAAGCCAATTTAGATCGAACTCCACTTTTAGTTATCTATCGAATTGATAAAGATAGTCAACCACAAAAAGGAACAAGACGTGAACCACTGAATTTTCCTGTAGATCCTATTGGAATTTATATTCAAATGCCAGGTTTTTCTAGATCTAATACTGCCGTTGATAGGATTCAATTAGTGCCACCAAAAATTGGAATCAGTGAAGATAATTATGACGAGTTATTAGCAAAGGAAGTAAAAGATGTTGAAAATTAAGCATGCGGTAAATGATCCACAAAGTATGTCTCAAGATGGCGATTCAATATTAAAGTCGCTTCAAAATGTTAAAATTCCCATTATTGATTTAATTGTGAGAGAATCAATCCAAAATAGTTTAGATGCTGCTCTTAAAGATGAGGATTTTGTAGAATTTGATTTTTACCATGGTAAATTTTTAAATAGAGAATTAGCTTCTCAATTAGATGAAGCACAAATGTCTTTATTGAGTCAATATAAAAAAGAAGAGGAGTTTTTAGCATTTAGTGATAAGAATACGAGTGGTTTAACGGGGTCATATGTCGCTAAAACGATGGACGAAATAAAAAAGAGTAATTTTCATAAACTTATTTTTGGTCTTGGAAAAAATCAAGAGCAAGAAGGAGCTGGCGGTAGCTGGGGACTTGGTAAAACAAGTTTCTTTCGGATTGGAAATGGTATTGTTGTTTACTACACTCGAATAAAAAAAGCTTCTAGCTATGAGGAAAGATTAATTGTTTCTATAATAGAGAATCCCAAGGATAAAAAAAGAATTTTAAAAAAGAATGATCGTGGTATCGCTTGGTGGGGGAAATATAAGGGAAGTGAACATATTCTACCTATTACTGATCCTGAATATATCAAAAAGTTTTTAAGTATTTTTGGATTAGAACAATATAAAGACGATGAAACAGGAACGATGATTATCATCCCATATTTAAATGATAGTTATAAGAAAAAGTCTGCTTATGAAGTAAGCTATTATTGGGATGAAGATATTGATGCTCAATTAAGATTAGCTATTCAAAGATGGTATATGCCACGAATTATGAATGGTAAGTATTTAAAAACGATTGGTCAAGCTCATTTAATGGCTCGTGTTAACGGTGAAGGCATTATCCCAGGGGTGAATACTGAAGAAGTATTCAATGTGTTTAGAGCTCTTTATGATAGTGCATTAACAGGAGAGCTACCTGAGAAAAATCTTTATAAAATACAAATTTCTGAAGTTAGATTCCCAAGAATGATTACCAAAAAATCAAATGATTTAGCAGGTAGAGTAACATATTGTCAAGTGAATAAAGAACAATTAAAAATGCTTCCGCCTTATAATCAAGAAAATGCATTAGCATTAATTGGAGCAGAGGATCCAACTATTGGAGATAAATTTAATAGTAAAATTATGGCTTATTCCCGTCAACCAGGTATGGTTGTGCGCTACGCGATTGATGATGATTGGATGCCAAAGGGGAATATTCAGGAAGAAAATAAGCTTGTTTTAGGATTTTATGTTCCCGTTTCACAAGTTGATTTACATGATAAGTTACGAAAACAAGGATTCGACACAATGGAGTCTTATTTAAGAGCTATTGAAACAGCTGACCATGCTTTATGGGAAGATAGTGATGGGATTAATATTATTAGTCGAACGAAAAAAGCCACTGCAAAATTAGTTCAAGATGCATTTGCTGAAGAAGAAAACACTAAACAAGGTGACGAAACATCTAGACTATCTAGAAAATATGGTGCTATGCTGATCCCCTTTAGACAGGGAAATAGAGGGATTAGACCAAGAGATAAATCTGTTAATAAAAATAAAAACAAAAAGCATCGTGGTAGAGCAAGTTTTTCAATTTTAAATACTAACTTAATTGATAAAAATACAATAACGCTTGATATAGTATTTTCACTTCCAGCATCAACAAAATCAACTTTAAGTCTACGAGTGCAAAGTTCAGACAGACAAATTTCATATGATGAGTGGCAACGAACAATCGGCGATTCACTTGATTTTCCGCTGACGATTCAAGGAATTGAATTAACTGGAAATATACTTTACGATTATAATTTGGATATGGTATTGATTGAAAATAATTCACTTAATACGATTGAGTTAGAAGGCGAATTAAAACTTCATGTAAACTCAAATGAATATAGTCCGATTTTAATGATTAGCTCTCAACCAATTGTGGAAAGAGGCGACGCTAATGGCAAATAATGTTATTTCACTTTATAAACAAATAGATAACTCTTTATTAGAAGAAATTAGATTATCTAATTCACAAATATTTTTTTCATATGCGAGTAGACCAGATAATATAGTGCTTAGTAATAATTTGACACATTCCGAATCTTTTTATCTAAATGAATTTGATTCAGAATGGAATCCTAATCTTGATGATTTGATGTTGACAGTGTCTTTTACTATCAAAAAACCATCAGTATTATTTGGCTCATCGGGAGTGACGAGTTCAAAAAATAAGTTAGGAATTGCATCGAAAATATATTCAAAGCAGTCTAATTTTCAGGAGATAAAAACACATCAAATAATTAAATCTGATCAAGATAATATTCAAGTTGTTATCGATTTAAATTTATCAAAAGGTAAGTTAAAAGGAAATTTTAATTTAGAAATCTTTTTTTATCTTTCTGAATTAAATGAAGTACTCCCTTGGCAAGCGAATCAAGTTGGAATGATTGTGAATAAGGATTCTATTTTTAATTTTTCTTTTTTAGTTGATGGTGATGGCTCGAACTTTCCTATTACAGAGTATCAAGAACCTAAAGGAGCGCTATGGAAATTTGAGAAAGACTGGGTAGCAGCTGATGAAGATATTTTTGAAGCATCCAATGTTCGTTTAGCTATGAACACTAGCCATCCATTATTTGAACAAGTAAAAAATGGAAAGACGCGTGCTAGTGCTAAATTGATGGATGACATTATTGCTCAATTTATATCTTTAATTATCCAACAAGTCATATTAATTGAAAACTTCTCAATCGAAGAAGCGGCACAAGCTACTGATAATAGTATTCTGCAAATGGTTCATTATTGGGTTACTACCTATGATATTGATACTTCAACCATTTACTCAATCACTAATAGTATTAATAAGAATTTGCAAAAAACAATGACAACAGGTGAGATAGAATGATAAATTGGAATAATCTTGAGTATAGTTACACTAGTGCAGAAAATGATTTTAATCTTTTAGAAGTCACATCTCGAAGCGTTATACCTATTGATCCATCTCCAGAATTTCAAGTTTTAAGAACTAAGCTTATTGAAGCAAGAGATGAAGTATTTGAAAAATATGAATTCGATAAAGCTGATAAATTAGACTATCAATTTGACCTTGCTTATGGATTAAAAATATATAAAATCTTTCAAGAAGATGAAAACTTTACAAATCGTTTTGCTTCAAAAGATGATATTTGGCGTTTTATCTCAATTAAAGTCATTCCTGATATTGTCCATTCTCGACACGATTTAAAAGCAGATTATTTCTATAAAAATTCGCGTCGGATATGGTTGAAACGTATTTTTTGGTATATCCATTTATCTTGGGCTGGTGATGAAGAAAGCACCTATAATATATTGAAAAATAATAGTACGGATACAATCTTAAATTTAGTTGAAAGACCTGGCCTTGGTTATCATGTTGATTTATATAGAGAGATTATGAAACAGTATGGTGATAAAGGTCATAATAATGACTTGTTTCGTCGGATAATGAAGCTGAATACTGCTAGAGAGGTCGTCCTGATTCCGGAATTTTATCAAGATGGTATTGTTGGTTATGTAGAAGATTTATTTAAACTTACAAGGGGTTAATTAATTTGATTGTTGATCAATTATATGAAGAAGTATTTGTGAAAAATGCAAGACAC
>JBHWOV010000013.1:0-4342 GCA_043424535.1 Aerococcaceae bacterium | reverse complement strand
TGTATCTTGTGCACATTGTAAAACGCCAGCAGCGATTTATTTAAAGGGTGGAAATGGCGGATTAATAAAAATGCAATTGCATCGGATACAAGAAGCAGAGGTGGATATCTTTAAATTAGACGGGGCATGGCATTGTCATGTCTGTAATGCACAATTAGCTAATTTATCTGATTACCGTGGTAAGCCAACATATTGGATTATTCGCGGACAGATTAATACTAAAAAGTTGAGATAAATGATAATAAAGAGAACCAGTATGGACACGACCATACTGGGTCTCTTTTCTATTATTTATTACGTGGATGATCGGGATGATGTGGATCATGAGTTGTTGTATGATCAGAATCTAAGGATAGTTCATTTTCATTAAAATCTTGTTCCCGTGGATCTACTTGTGGTTTAATGTCACGATTCGCATCATCATTTGATGAGGATGTGTCTTGTGTGATTGGTTTGATAAAATCTTTCGTTAAGTCATTGGGTAAACCATTAACTTTTTCTTCTTTACCTTCTAATCTTTCACGATTATGGGGATCATTTTTCAAGTTATGATGTTCATTATTTTCGGTCATAGAATTTCCTCCTAATTTGATATCCATTTTTCAGCAGTATATTGACCATCAGAATATTGGACATTTTCCGCAACAAATAAATTATTACCATCATAAGTATATAATATTGAATCATTGATTATCAAAGCATATGAATGTTCACTGTCTAAATCTTGATTAACTTCTTCAGGAGAGAGCAGCTCGAATGTCGTTTCATTAAGGAAACGTTTGTTTGTTTGTAAATGAAGAGCCTGAATAAACTGTACAAAGTCATTGGCATTTTGAAAATCCATTTTAAAATCATTATGCTCTATTAAATAATTGTCAAAACTATGTTGTAATAATTCATAAGTTGGTTGTTGGATTAAGAATGTTTCATCTTCAGGTAGGTTTTCGACTTTCTCGAGTGTTATGATTAATTCATCGCTATCTGAGTCACCAATAAGATGATTCACATCGATGACTACTTCCTGATCGATTAAATAGAGACCAATATTTTGAAAGACTCGCGCATTGGTTAAATTGTCTCGCAAGCCATAAGCCATTGTATGATAAGGATACAATGTATCTCCTTTGCCATCCTGATTGATGAGAACAACTGGGGAGAGTGTTTCTCTGATGAGACCAGCATATAACTCCTCTTGATCATTTTCTTGAATACCTGCTGTAAGTAGCACTAAATCTTGAAATGGTGCAGGGATAGATTGCAGCGCATTGTTTTGATCGACATAAAACCGAATCCCCTTATTTTCATCTTGGGGTTCAAAGTAATAAGCAAGATTTAATAAGCCATTCTCTTGGATGGTTAAATTCAAAACCAGATCTGAAGAGTACTTAGGTAGATTAATTCGTCCATGATATTCTCCAGCATATTGTTTAGCTTGTTCCGGTACTTGATATACTGAATCATCTGGATTTAATATTTGTTTGGGGAGAAAATTTGCCTTAATACTATGCCCGCTATGATGGTCATCAACGACGGGTTGTACCGACTGAATAACGGTATCTGATTCATCATCGCTCAAATGATTAATTTGGGACATACTATCATTGGAAACGTCATCGGATGATGAATGTGCACTGATAGTAGGAAGAAAAAGATTAAGCGTCAAAATAAATGTAATAAGGGACATACTGTAATGTGATAATGACATTTGATACCTACTTTCTTTTACTCATTTGGTTTTACGCCATCGACATATTGATAATGAGTGCCTTGTGAGTCAATCAAATCAGTTCCATCAACTGATAATTGGAAGAGTTCATTTCCAAATAGAGAGATTGTCCATTGATCATTAAGCTGATTGACAGTTGGTTTGGCTAAAATAAAATAATTAAATCCTTCTCTTTCAGTGTAATAAATACCTGGAATTGAACGATTAATCAATTCAATGATATCTGATTGTGACATTTCTGGAGTGATTTGTGAAATGATTTCTTGATAAACACTTACTAAATCGTAAGGTAAATCATTTTCTTCCAGATAAACTTCTCGAACTTGTGGTGTGTAGTTCTCTAAATCAGGATGTGGGAATGAATTGAGTTCAAATAGTCGCTCAATAAAAGCTTGATCAGGAACCGTTTCATGTGAATGGTCGTCATGAGAATGGTCATCATGTGAATGGTCATGATCTGAATGATCATGTTGATGATAGGAAGAACCATGACTATAACGACTATCATCATTAATATAAATTCTTAATTGATTGTTTTCGAATAGTAAGCCTTCCACACCATAACCTTCAGGAGCAAGATAATATCCAGCAAATGGTAAATCATCGATGGATAGATTGTCCATTGCTTGCACCGTGTTTTGAAATATTGTTAGAGTGAAGAATATAGTCAAGAGAAGTTGACAAATTTTTTTCATAGCGTCTCCTTTAAAAATAAAAAGAGTGCAACATTAATAAATTATTAATGCTGCACTGTTGTTCCAATGAGATATGAAGATTAATTCGATGATGATTCTTCACTAGAGGCAGTTTCTTCACTTTCGGTAGCTTGTTCAGATGCTTCTTCAGAATTTTCTTCTTCTTGAGCACCAGCTTTGCCAGTGACAGTGATTGGTTCGGCTGTAGTGTCGCCACCTTCATATAGTCCCATCGCTGCTAATAATTTATAAGCAATATCGACATTTTCGAAATTTCCTTCAAACATCGCAGCTCCAGAGCCGATAGCATAAACAGGAACACGTTCTGGGGAGTGATCAACGGTTGTAAATGCAAAACCAGCTTTACGAGCGAGTAAACGTGTCGCTGCGATGGATAAAGGTTCATATGAGTGATATCCCTTAATGATATCTGCTTGACCAGCATTTCTTTCTTCATAAGGTAACATCGATTGTTCGAAAGCATATTTTAATTCTTGTAATTCATGAGGCGTTATCAACATTAAGTCTGTTTCTTCCTCTTCAGCATCTTCTAACTCACCGAATGTTTTGACGTCTTCTTCTGTATTTTCTAAATCAAATACAAAGCCAAAGTTTTCTTCAAGAAGTGGCACAGCATCTTCAAATGTCATTTCTGAATTTTCTTCTTTTGCTTTGTCGAATATCACATCAAATTCTTCCTGTGAGACTTTTTGATTGTCGATAAGGTGGAAATAAGAATCGTATCCTGTCTCTGAATTTCCAACTGTGAAGCCACCCGTAGGGTGATCAGCTGTAACCACAATGAGTGTTTCTTCTGGATGTTCATAGTAGAAATCAACTGCTTCTTGAATCGCATTTTGGAAATCAATGACTTGTTTAATGGTTGCAGCAGCATCATTGGCATGTTCTGACCAGTCGATTTTTCCTGATTCTGTCATCATGAAGAAGCCATCTTCATTATTTGATAAGACTTCAATTCCTTTAGCAACCATATCTTGAAGTGATTGTTCACCTTCGTCTCGGTCCATTGCATATTTCATACTACTTCCATCTGCTTCAGATAAAGTTGCTGCAGGTGCGTAAACTGGACCAGAATCCGCTGAAATTGCTTCGAATTCTTCTAATGTATCCGCAACTGTGTAGCCGTTTTCTTCCATTACTTCATAGAGATCCTTCTGATCATCATTGTCTCCAGTACGGCGACCAAGTGAGCCACCTGCGAAATAATCGAAACCAGATTTAGCCATTTGCTCTCCAATTTCATAATAATTATTTCGATGTTCAACATTTGAATAAAAGGCTGCAGGTGTTGCATGGTTTAATGTTACCGTTGATAAAATACCGACAGATTTTCCATCATTTTTAGCTTTCTCAGCGACCGATTCAGTTTGTTCTGTAAAGCCAGGCGTTAAACCAATCACATTAGAATCGATTTTTACACCATTTCCAAAAGCAGTGGCCGTTGCGGCAGAATCTGGAACATAGTGATCCGCATCGGTTGGATTTTGTAGGCCGATGACTGGGAATTGAGAGAAGTTTAATGGTTGCGCTTCTGCTTGACCATTTCCTTCATTACCATTATCAGGACCTAAATAATATTCAGCAGCTGATACGGGAATATTTCCCATTCCATCACCAATAAAAAGAAATACATATTTTGCTTGATTTTCATTAATTAAGCTTAAATCTTCTGTTAGAGCACGACCTTCTTCTAAAGCGACCGTAGGTAATTCTGACCATTGTCCTTCTTCTTGTTTAGCAGAAACAAGTGGAGTAGTAACAGATAATAATACTGATGCGCAAAGTGTGACTAATAATGATTTTTTCATTCTCGATGGCTCCTGTTCACATTTAATTATGACTATTCATCACAACTAAATGGTAACATTGGAATGTAAATTTAAAGTTAAGAAAGCGTATA
>JBHWOV010000012.1:0-4082 GCA_043424535.1 Aerococcaceae bacterium | reverse complement strand
ATCTGTACTTTAATCTTTGAAATGATATAGTCTTAAGGGTGAAAATTAAAGTTAGGAGGAATTAAATGTTAAAAGAATTTAAAGAATTTATTCTCAAAGGCGATGTCATAAGTTTAGCAGTAGGGCTTATTATGGGTTCTGCATTCACTGCGATTGTGAATAGTTTAGTAGATGATATTTTTATGCCAATTATTGTTTCATTAACTGGAGCAGCTGATGTCTCAGAATGGGTCATAACAATCGGTAATACTAATATTATGATTGGTAATTTTCTTCAAGCCATTATTAACTTTTTATTAATATCTATTTTACTATTCTCTGTCATTAAATCACTTAACTCTCTCAAACGAGAAGAAGAAGTCAAAGAAGAAGAAGAGACGGTCTCTGAGATTGATTTATTAGAAGACATTTTATTTGAACTTAAAAGAGATAATACTCGTATTTAAGGGTTACGCTATCTATTGGCAATAAAAAACGTAGGAGATAATATAAAATCTCCTACGTTTTTATTATTTTTTATCTAAAATCACAATTTTGCTCATGATCATTAATAATCCCTATTGCTTGTAGATAGGAATATATCGTAACTGAGCCTATCCACTTAAAATGGTGTGCCTTCAAAGATTTAGTTACCCGATCACTTAATTCAGACCGTGTTCGATGTATATCATCTTCATTAACAATTTGTTTTCCTTCTGTAAAACTCCAAATATAATTTGCGAAAGAACCATAGTCTTCTTGAATTTTCATCAAAGCTTTGGCATTATTGATCGCAGCCCGAATTTTTCCTTCATGACGAATAATTCCTTTATTCTTCATCAATAATTGAACATCTGACTCGTCGAATAAAGCAATTTGGCGATAATCATAATTGACAAAGGCTTTACGAAAATGCTCTTCTTTAGACAAAACTAATTGCCATGAAAGTCCTGTATGAAAACATTCCAAAATGAGCCATTTATATAATTTTGTATCATCATATTCAGCTTTTCCCCATATATTATCGTGATAATCTTGATAATAATCTGGTTTATTGCGAGCCCACTGACATCTCTGAATCAAATGTTTCATTTTTACTCCTTAACTAAAGTTAAAAAAACTTCGAATCAATAAATATAATAATAATAGCACATGTGTCCCCTTAGTTAAGACAACAAAACTGATAAAATCACGCACCATATAATAAGGAAGTAACCAAAATGGTGTAGGGGCACCTTTTAATTGAAAATGGAGCCCATTATGCCATCCAAGTATATGTGTTCGAAGAAGATGAAAATCGCTCGTGATCACCAATATATTATTTTTTTGAGATGCTGTCGTCAAGATGTCATTAATAAATTTAAAATTTTCATGAGTCGAACGCGCTTGTTCTTCTAATATGATTTTATTTGAAGGAATTCCTTCTTTAATTAACATATTATGCATTGCCCTAGCTTCAGAAATTAAATCTTCTTCCGAGCTACTTCCCGACACAATAAAATGAAGATCTTGTTGTTCTTTATCTGATAATGAGTGGAAAATCTTCAGAGCATAGTGTACACGATTCTTTAAAATTCTGGGTAATTGTTCAGGATCTTCTATTCTTGCTCCTAATATGACAATCGCATTAATCGGATAATGTAATGGCCAAAAATGTAGTCCAATATTTAAAATAATATAGACAAAAAATATCGCCATAAAATAAATTGTCATATTAACTAATGAAGCGATCAATCTTTCCCACGCTTCCTGCTCAAAATTAAACATCGCCCAAATAATAAACAATGTCATTATTAATAAAAAAACAGCAATTAATCCATCTAAAAACAAGCCAAAACGTTGATATTTTGATGTCTTCATACCTTTTAAAAGAATCAAAATAAATATTAAGACAAATACGATCGGAATGATTGCGATAACAAAACCACTCATTAAATAGATAAAGTATCTAAGAATGAATACAAATTGATTATTGCTTGTTTCTAAAAAAGCGACAATACCAATTGAAAGTCCATAAGAAAACATCGTCATCGGTTGTAGATTCATTTTCTTTAAATAAGTAAATAAGAGGCCAAAAATCAGAAATATACTACTGATGACATATAAATCCACAATTAACCTCCTAAATGATATGCGTTATATACTTCCTGTTTTTTTACATTTTGTATCTTAGCAACTTGTTTGATTGCTTCTTTAGATGTTATTCCTTGAGTAGCCATGATTAGCTCAACGTGTTCTTTTAAATCTAATTCTTCGAAAGATTCATTTATCTCGAGTCCTCCACCTTGAATTAATAAAACAATTTCACCTTTCAGTGGTTTTATTGAAATGTACTCTAATATTTCTTCGGCATTACCTCGTAAATATTCTTCATAAGTTTTTGTTAATTCTCGAGCGATGACAACTTGACATTGGTCTCCGAGCTCACGAACAATCGATTGAAGCGCCTTTTTTATTCGATAAGGTGATTCGTAAAACAAAGCTGTCTCATCACGCTGTCCTACTAATTCTAGTATTTCATTTTGATCTTTTTTGCTTCTAGGAAAAAACCCATAATAAGTAAATCGTTCATTAGGTAAGCCAGAAGCGATTAATGCTGTTAAAGCCGCATTCGCTCCGGGTAAACTAATGACATCAATGGAAGCAGCCAATGCTTCCTGTACAAGAGGATGACCTGGATCATTAATCAAAGGTAAACCAGCATCACTAACTAATCCAATTTGCCCTCCTGATTTTAGAAATGCTATATGTTCTTGGATTTCTTGAGGATTAGAATGCTCATGGAAACTTTGCATCTTGGTTTCGATATCAAAATGATTCAATAATTTTATCGTATGTCTTGTATCTTCTGCTAATATCAAATCGACTTCCTTCAGTAGACGAATCGCCCGAAAAGTCATATCTTCCAAATTTCCAATAGGTGTAGGTATTAAATAGAGCTTTCCAAAATTCGTCACGCCACGAAAGCTTGTTTGTATATTCATTTCCCGCTCCTATTCTGAATGATTGATTACCAATAATTGTTGATCTAAAATATCGTCTTTTCCGTGTTCCTTTAAATAGTTTACTTTTTGTGGTCGTGTTAATTTCTTAAAATGATATTCAGCTGACATGGCTGCACTTTTGTCAGAAAAACGTTCCGCATAAATAGCCGTTACCGGTCTTCTCGACCTCGGACGTGTATATTTCGCACCTTTACCTTGATTATGTGTTTTCACTCTTCTTGAGAGATTGTTTGTATAACCACCATACAATGTATCATCTTGACAATACAAAACATAAAAATAGTGTCTATCATTTTTTGCCATCATATATCGCCATCATTTCTTCGGTATATGACCCATCATCATTATGAACTATTAAAGGTGGTTCAATCTTAACGCCCCGTCTACCACCTTGGGCAATCGCTTCAATTAATACTGCATTTGCTTGTGATTCCTGTTTGGGATAAACAAATTTCATCCGATTCACACTAAATTGATAGTCAGTTAAAATTTCAAATAAGTCATCTAATCGATTAGGCCGATGAACAATATAAAGTTTTCCTTTCGTTTTTAACAAGGATTTGGCTTTACTTACCCACTGGGTCATTGTAAGTTTTATTTCATGCCGGGCAATTGCATGACTTGTTTGTTTGTGTGTTTCTCGGCTATCATCCACAATAAAATATGGTGGATTACAACTAATAATGTCATATAAAATCCCTTTGGGACGCTGATATGTTAATACATCTTGTTCAACAAAGGTAACCTGATCTTGAACATTATTCAATTTTGCACTTCGTTGAGCCATATCAATGAGAGACGCTTGAATATCTATTCCCAACAGTGATTGCGTTGTTTTACGTGTTAATAATAAAGGGATGACACCATTTCCTGTGCAAAAATCTAAATAATGAACTGCTTTTTTTGACTGAGTAGGAAATTCAATAAAATCTGCTAATAATACCGCATCGATTGACATGGTAAAGTATGATGGACTTTGAATCAGATAAATACCATCTTCTGTTAAACGATCAATGCGCTCATCATTCATCAATAACGATGCGTTGGATTCTTGCATAACATCTCTTGGTACATAATCACTCAATTAGACTGGAGTAT
>JBHWOV010000011.1:0-8399 GCA_043424535.1 Aerococcaceae bacterium | reverse complement strand
ATTCGATTACCATAATCTACCGAAGGATCACGTTCAAATTTAATTTCTGGTGTCGTATAGATGGATAATTTTTTCCCTAAAAGACTACGAATCTTTCCAGTACTTGCATCTAATCCATCTTGTGTCTTTTGTCTCGCACCTGCTTTGTCATCCATCGTACTGTAGTAAACTGTTGCATGTTGTAAGTCACCTGTTAATTCAACATCAGTGATTGTTACACCTTCAACACGAGGATCTTTAATTTCACGCATCAAAATCAAATTGATTTCTTTTAGGATTTCTTGTCGTACTCTAGGCACTCGGTAATTAGCCATTGAAATACCTCCTCTAAATCGTCAATTATTTTCTTTCAATTTCAACCATATGATAAGCTTCAATGACATCATCGATTTTAATATCATTGTAACCATCCAACATGATTCCACATTCATAACCAT
The DNA here is from genome assembly GCA_043424535.1 of Aerococcaceae bacterium. Classification (GTDB taxonomy): domain Bacteria; phylum Bacillota; class Bacilli; order Lactobacillales; family Aerococcaceae; genus DSM-111022. Next base: position 7,962 of record JBHWOV010000011.1, on the reverse strand, counting down.
TATTAACTTGTTTAGCATCATCTTGATAACGTTTTAGACTGGAAATTTCACCTTCATAAATAACGATATTATCTCTTAATAGACGTACTAAACTATCGCGAGCAATATAGCCATCAGTTACAAATGATCCAGCAATGGTACCTAATTTAGAAACAGAATATGTTTCACGAACAAGCACTTGTCCTTGAATCTCTTCTTCATATTCTGGATCTAAGAGTCCTTTCATCGCTGTTTCAATTTCATCAATGGCATCATAGATGACACGATAACCTCGAATATCTACATTCTCTTGTTCAGCTTGTTGTCTCGCTTGCGGTGTTGGTCGCACATTAAAACCAATCACAATCGCATTAGAAGCATTCGCAAGTGTAATATCTGATTCATTAATCGCACCAACGGCTTTATGAACGATATCAACACGTACACCTTCAACATTGATTTTTTCTAATGAAGCAGCCAATGCTTCAACAGATCCTTGTACGTCTGCTTTGATAACGACATTGATTGACTTCAATTCGCCTTCTTGAATCGTTTCAAAGAGATTATCTAATGTTACTTTAGATGTTTGAGAACGTTGATATTCTTGAGCACGTGCAGCACGTTCTTCACCTGCTTGACGCGCTGTCTTCTCATCTTCAAAGACTACAAATAAGTCACCTGCTTGAGGTGCATCATTTAAACCGGTAATTTCAACCGGTGTCGCTGGTCCTGCTGATTTAATGCGACGACCTTGGTCATTCTTCATCGTACGTACACGGCCATAAGTCTCACCAACTACAATTGGGTCTCCAATCTTCAGTGTTCCTTGTTGAACAAGTAATGTCGCAGTAGAACCTTGAGATTTATCTAGACGTGCTTCAATGACAGAACCTAATGCTAAGCGTTCTTTATTAGCTGTTAATTCTTGAACTTCTGCAACGAGAAGGATCATTTCTAATAGTTCATCAATATTTTGATTGAATTTTGCAGAAATCTCAACAAAAATATTGTCTCCTCCCCAATCTTCAGGGATAATACCATGTTCTGTTAATTCTTGTTTCACTCGGTCTGGATTAGCAGTTGGTTTGTCAATTTTATTAACGGCAATAATAATTGGAACTTCAGCTGCTTTAGCATGATTAATGGCTTCAACCGTCTGTGGCATGACCCCATCATCTGCTGCTACAACAATAATCGCAATATCTGTCACATCTGCCCCACGTGCACGCATTGTCGTAAAGGCCTCGTGTCCAGGTGTATCTAAGAAAGTGATGACTTCACCGTCTAGATTGACTTGATAAGCACCAATATGTTGTGTGATTCCTCCTGCTTCACCTTCAGTTACAGCAGATTGTCTTAATTGGTCAAGAAGGGTTGTTTTACCATGGTCAACATGTCCCATAATTGTCACAACTGGTGGACGTTTTGTTTGATGCTTAGCATCTTCTTCGTCTGTTTCGAAGAAACGCTCTAGATCTGCCACATCAACCACTTCTTTTGGAACAGCCTCAACACCATATTCCAATGCGATCAGTTCAATGACATCTTCAGATAAAGCTTGGTTTTGATTTGCCATAATGCCAAGTCCCATTAATTTCATAATGATTTCTGTCGCATCACGGTGGAATATTTTAGCAATATCCTGAATATTCATCCCTTCAGTATATTCAAATGATTCTGGTAGATCTTTATGTTTACGTTGTGTTATACCTTTACCTTCATTTGTATTACGGCGGTTTCCACGACGGCGATTGCCTCTGCGACGATTATTTTTACGGTTTCCATGTCCGTCTTTATTAGACTTGGATTGTTTATTATTTGTATTATTTGAAATTTGCTTATTATCCTTTTTCTGATTTGTTTGTTTATCTTTATTATTAGATTTCTTATTATTTTGGTGTTTATTTGACTGATTTTTCTGTTTATTTTGCTCAGTCTGATTGTTTTCTTTGTTTGTTTTTGCTTGTTTATTTGATTTTTGTGATTGGTTCTTGTTATTTTTTTTCGTGTTTTTGTTATTGGAAGAAGCTTGTTTGTCATCGTTTGACTTTTCTTGCTTAGAAGTTGCTTGTTTATTATTTAATGCTTGAACAAGTTGTTGTTCTTCCTTTTCATCAATCGAGGACATGTGGCTACCATAATCCATTCCGATTTCATTGGCTAAATTTAAAGCTTCTTTACTTGATATGTCGTGTTCTTTTGCGAATTCATAGATACGTTTAGTCATTCAATCACCTTTCCTATCTATTTATCATAAATTACCTCACTTTCAGTAAAATATGATAAAAGTTTCTTCGTCATGCCACGATCAGTGAGACAGCAAAGTGAACGTTTCTTACCCAGCGCTTGACTGATCTCAAATGAATCAAAGTCAGACACTAAAGGTTTTTGATAAGTATCACTTAAATATTGATACCGTTCACTTGTTTTTTCACTGACATCGTTGGCCATAATTATCACTGTTGCTTGTCCATTTTTTATTGCTTTTTCAACACGCTCATCGCCACTAATTAACTTATTGCCTCGTTGAGCTAAACCAATAAAATTAAGAGCTTTTTGCTTTGTGTTCATTTTAATCCTCATCAAATAATTCTTGACGCGCCTTAATATGTACAACATAATCTACTAATTCATCATAGAAAGCATCGTCAATGGACATAGAAAACACTTTATTGAACGTCTTCTTTTCACGAGCTTCTTCGGCTAATTCGGGAACGAGTGCAATATAAGCTCCCCGTCCATTTTTTCTGCCCGTTGGATCAATAGAGACTTCATTATCTTTATTTTTTACGATTCTTACTAATTCCTTTTTAGGGAACATCTCCCCTGAAACAATGCATTTACGCATGGGGATTTTACGTTTTTTAGGTTGTTTAGCCATTCATTGTCTCCTTCAATTTATTCTGATTCTAATTTATTTTCTATAATTTCATCATTTTCATCGAGTAATGTCTCGGTATCTGGTTCATCAGAATATTCAATGGTTCTTTCTTCAGCTATCTCATCATAGTTTGTTTCTTCAACCAGTTCTTCATAATCTTGTTCGCGATTAATTTCGATATCACCAATCGCTTCTTCCATTTCTTCAGGACTAGTATTTTCTTCGTCATTGACACGCATTAAATCTTCTGAACTTTCTACAGAGTCAATATCGACTGTTCCATAAGTAGCAGATTCAAATGATTCTTCAGACTCAATCGGAACATCGTCCGTTAAGATTGTTTCTTCATTTTCTGTTTCTTCGATGATAGATTCCGATACGTCATCAACGTGTTCAATAGCCTCTTCAACTTTTTCAGTTTCTTCTGCTTCTTTTTCAGCTAAGTATTCCGCATAATCGGTTTCTGATTTTATATCGATACGATAACCGGTTAAACGCGCTGCTAAACGAGCATTCTGACCTTTCTTACCGATAGCTAAGGACAATTGATAATCTGGAACAACCACAATAACACTATTCTCTTCAGTATCTTCGAAAACAACCTCCACTACTTGCGATGGACTCATTGCATTTTCGATGAAAATAGCTGGATCATCGTTATATTCGACGATATCCATATTTTCACCATTCAATTCACGAACAATCGCATTGACACGTGATCCGCCTTGTCCTACACAAGTTCCAACAGGATCAATTTGATTATCACGTGAACGAACAGCGATCTTCGAACGATCACCAGCTTCGCGTGCAATACTCATAATTTCAACAATACCGTCATATATCTCAGGTACTTCTTGTTCGAAAAGTCGTTTTAAAAATTCAGGCTGTGACCTTGAAACGACCATTTGTGGTCCACGATTCGTTTTATCAACTTTTGACACATAAACTTTAATCCGATCATCCATTTCATATTGTTCACCTGGAATTTGTTCTCTTTGAGGCATGATTGCTTCAATTCTTCCAAAATCAATATAAACAAATCGTTGGTCTTGTCTATCAACTGTTCCTGTCATAATCTCATCGACATATTGGACATACTCTTCATAAACACTTTCTCGTTCTGCTTCTCTTAATCTCTGTAAGATAACATGTTTTGCAGTTTGTGTTGCAATCCGCCCGAAATCATCTGGTGTTACTTCAAATTTAATAAAATCACCAATTTCATAGTGAGGATTGATTTCTAGCGCTTCATCAATACCGATTTCTAGTGTTTTATCGAAATTTGTCTCAACAACTTCTTTTACTGAATATACTTTGATTGCTCCAGTTTCAATATCAAAATTCACTTCAACATTTTGCGCTTGATCATAATTTTTCTTATATGCTAATACTAACGCTGATTCTAATGCTTCCTTTACTACTTCTGGAGAAATTCCTTTCTCTTCTTCTAGCACCTGCATTGCGTTAATCAAATCAACATTTGCTTCACTCATCTTATCTTAACACCTCTCTCTAAAATTTTATTGCCAAACGTGCATTGGAAACCGCTGTTTTGTCAATGGTTAATTCTTTTTTTCTTGTTTTGTCCATGATTTCTATGACATATTGATCTTCTGTGACATCTTTTAAATAACCTTCATGGAATTTTTCTCCATGCTGATGAACATAATAATCAAAATGAACATATGCACCGATTGCTTGTTCGATAGCCTCTTCCGTTTTTAAAGGACGTTCTGCGCCTGGTGAGCTCACTTCAAGAAAATAAGCCTTAGGGAATATGTCTTTTTCCATATTGTCCAAAGCTTCGCTAACCTCTTCAGAAATTTTGGCACATTCTTCTAAACTGATTCCTGTTGCATTATCTGCATAAATACGCAGATACCAATTCGGACCTTCCTTAACATACTCTAAATCAACTAGTTCACAATCTTGAGCGGATACGATTGGTTCTATAATAGGTTGCACTTGTTCAATAATTGTACTCATATTTCACCTCAACTTATTTTCTTCTTTTATTTTCATTGTAAATAGAAAGACAGTAAGTGTCCCCACTCACTGCCCCCATTCGTTTCATTTACATGTCAATTATACAGACATTAGGTGCTAATTGCAAGAAAAGAATAATAGCACCATTGTCTACAATATGACTGACATCAGCTGCCATTTAATAACTCTCTATACCTAATTGTGTATTAAATGTATCGCCGTGTTCTAAATCGCCATATTGATAACCTCTCATAAACCAAGATTGTCTTTGTTGACTCGTTCCATGTGTGAAGCTATCTGGAACAACACGTCCATAAGCTTGCTCTTGAAGCGTATCATCGCCAACTGCGTGCGCCGCTTGCATCGCTTCTTCAATATCTCCAACATCTAATAGACCTTGATTTTCAGCATATCGAGCCCAAGCTCCAGCAAAATAATCGGCTTGAAGCTCCAAACGGACATTTAACTGATTTCTAGCGGATTCTGACCGCATTCTATTAATAGTCTGTTGATAGCTATTCATCACTCCAATTTCATTTTGAATATGATGCCCTACTTCATGAGCTAATACATAAGCCATTGCGAAATCGCCAGGCGCTTGGTATTTTTGCGATAAATCACGGTAAAAAGATAAATCGATATAAATACTCTCATCCGCTGGACAATAGAAAGGTCCGGCTGCTGCACTACCTAGACCACAACCACCAGTTTGTTGATAATCAGAATAAATGATTAATTGAGGTGGTGAGTATTGGATATTGTAGTTTGATAGTTTTTCTGCCCAAAAATCTTCTGTCGATCCTAAAACAGCAGATAAAAAATTCACTTCAACATCAGTAGCTTGTCCTCTAGAAGCACTATTAGTGGAGCGATTAGGATTACCTCGATTGATTGCTGGATCATTTTGTTGTGTCTGCTCATAACTCGGTGAGTTGGTCGGTGTATTATCAGTTCCTGTATTAAATAAACCTCCCAGTCCGCCACCAAACAACATTAACAAAATCAAAATAATGATACCAAATTTACCACCACGTCCAGCTAGCATCATCAGTAATAATGATCCCATACCTCCGCCGAGTCCTGAAGGACGCGTACCTGAACCTCTACCTCTACTAGAGGATTGACCACGACGGTCCTGGACATTTTTACTCCTCCTAAGATCTTCCCATTTCATCCTATCCACTCCTAATCGTCTGTTTTTTCCATTATACCATTGTTAAGTTCAAAATAAGAACAATATCCCATCGAAAGACAGTGTTTTTATTATTTTTTATCGGTTGATTAATGTTTTCTTATGCTGACGTCATAAAATTTTTAGATCTTAAGTCACTTTAAAAAAACTACAATCAAAAATCGGCTGATTAATTCAGCCGCCAAACAATGAAGAAATGATTTTAATATATTATCTTACTACACATCTTTTCTAATCATCATCATCGTCCCAGTCATCGTCAGTATCATCAAAATCGTCATCATCATCGTCATCATCCCAATCATCGTCGTCATCATCCCAATCATCATCAGGGACAACTGGTTGAATAGGTTGCATCGGCGCATCATCATTAGCATCGCTACTTTGATATGTTTCTTCAGATGAGATTGGTTCATCGACATCCGAATAATATAAACTTAATTGCATTTGATAAGCAGTGTTTAAAGCCGCTCTAAAGGCTTGTGGGACATTAGCTTCTTGTAAGATATTCCATAGACTTTCTGCCGGTGCGTTTGAAGTAAAATCATAATACTGCCCTTGATTGCCTAGAATCTCCTGCTTTTCTTGAGAAGAAAGCAGGCCATTTTCGGAAATTTCCCAAAAATCAATTTGTGATGAGGCCAATTGATAATCGCCTAAAAGCATGTCATCTTTTTGAGCATTTTGATAATCCTTCAAATCACCTTTGATCACAATCATATTGGTGACATTATCAGCTTCTGCAGCCTCTTTTACTAAAAAGTTTTCATATTGTTCTAGCCAGTCCGAATGATTAGATGATAATCCAATTAAGGTATCTTTCATATGATTTTTATCACCATAAGCTTCTAATAAATAAGGCGTAGCTTCAGTAATATCATGTCCCAGCCAATTATCATCAACTGCTTTTCCTTCTGGTGTTAGTATTTGGATAATTTCTTGTTGTTTATTTAATTCTACTTGAACGCCATCCTGTGTTCCAAATGACACCGCCGCGTAAACATCATTATTAGTATTAAAAAATTGATAACCCACACCAACAAATATCAACACCAATGCTGCCATTAAAAGGGTACGTATGATCGGCTTAAATTGAACAGTTTTAACTTTCGATGATTCACGATAAATATCTGTATCAAAAAAGTAAATTTGATCACCAACTGTTAATCCTTCTTTATATTTAAGGCGATAAAATGTGCCGTTTGTATCTAAAACGATAATATGATCATTTTCAATAGCAATCACAACTGCATGATATAAATTATCTTTATCCACTTTATCCCCCCTTAATCCATTCAATCAGTGAAGTATATTTTTGTTTGAAAAGAATGATCGTCGATGTAATAAAAGTTTTATTACCTTTAATCACTTTTATCGTCACTTTATTATAATCAGCTGTCAACTTGATCGGTAAACGCTTCTTTTCAAAAAGTTTATTTACAATGGGCGGATATTTGCTTGAGCGCTCCGATATATTCAATGCCCGATCTCTGGAATCTTGATGTTTTGGTGTTTCATCTACTAACTTTTCAAGGCTAATACCAAAATCTTTAATTTCTTCAGTCCAAGCTTCAATTTCAAATTTCAAGGCATTATCCGGAGTAGTTTGCGGATCTTCAAATTGATAACCATCATCGGTCAGTGAATCAATCGAATGATGTTGTGCTTCTTTTTGTTCTTTTCTTAAGAAATCAATCACACGACTGCGAATGACCAAACGAACAAATGCCAAAAAAGCACCTTTATCTTCGTCATATTTTTTCACTGCTTCTTCAAATGCTGATAAAGCAACTGAAAATGAATCATCATTTTGGACGTGAACATAACGATTTGTCGTCTCGCTCACAACTTTAATAATAAAACCAAGATTTTCTTCAATCAATTGATTGATATCTTTTTCGATTTTATTTCCCTCCCACTACAT
>JBHWOV010000010.1:0-9428 GCA_043424535.1 Aerococcaceae bacterium | reverse complement strand
GCCTATATATCAGATAAGAAGATCTGTTTATTATTTTTAAAAAAATTAAATGAGTTTCAAGATTTAAATTATCTATTATGCGAATTAGCTTTATTTACTTATTATTATTTGTCACAAATTGTTATTCTGTATGAAGGCAGTTTTGCGAGTATCATCATCGGAGAAAGCATGGACTGGCACATATCAATGCTTTGGCGCTTTAGCGCTTAGGCATTGAATAGCCAGACAAGTCCTGAGACCATGGCTCAGGACGGTGCCCGATAATGATACGAGCGAAACAGACGAAATACAGACAAACACTAACTTATTTTGTGCCCTATGATGATCATGAACAAAACTTACGAAATACAGAAATAATGAATGTTGTAGTATTAAAATAATCATTAATTGGTTAGTTTAATTAAAATGAAATGATAATTTGCTTAGTTTTGAGAGAATCTGTTTGTTTTCTATTCTTTAAAACGAATGTATGCTATGATAGTGTTTATCAGATGATTGGGCAAACATGTCCGATATTTTAAAATGAATGGAGCTAGAGAATGACAAAACAAAGAGGACTATTGATTGTTTTATCTGGGCCTTCAGGCGTTGGAAAAGGGACTGTGCGCGCAGCCATATTTAATGAAAAAGATGTCGAATATGTCTATTCGGTGTCTGCGACAACACGTCAAAAGCGCGAAGGTGAAGTAGATGGAGTCGATTATTATTTCGTTTCGCGTGAAGAATTTGAAGAATTAATTGAACAAGATCAATTGTTAGAATATGCTGAATATGTGAATAATTATTATGGAACACCCATTCATAAAATTAAGGAAACATTGGAAGCAGGCAAAGATGTCTTCTTAGAAATCGAAGTTCAAGGAGCCATGAAAGTTCGCGAGAGAATGCCAGAAGGAATTTTTATTTTTCTAGCACCACCAAATCTTGACGAATTAGAAGAACGCATTATCAATCGAGGAACCGACTCGCGTGGTGTGATTATCGAACGAATGCAGAAAGCCGTGGAAGAAATCAAGATGATGCAACACTATGATTATGTCGTCGTCAATGATGAAATCCCGAATGCGGTGAAGAAAATCAATGCGATCATTACGAGCGAACATTTGAAAGTTGACCGTGTTGTTGATAAAATACAGTCACAGATCCATAATTATTTACAGGAGGGAATGAATCAGTCATGATGTTATATCCGTCTATTGATAAATTAATTGATGAAATACCATCGTCATATAGTCTTATCATATTAGCCAGCAAGCGTGCGCATGAAATGAATGAATTGAAGAATTACCAATTGGAGTCTTACGAATCAGTTAAGCCCGTTGGTAAGGCTTTAGAAGAAATTGTTTCAGGCGACTTAAAAATAAAAGAATAAGCGAATGAACTACTATGAATAATAAACTCGTAGTAGTTTTTTATATTTATGATGATTAGTTAGAAAGGAGCCTGACGATGATTGCGCAAATAATTATTGATATTCCTGCTGCCCAAGTGAATCGGACCTTTGATTATATTGTTCCTGAAGCAATGCAGTCAGTCATTGAATTAGGGATGCGTGTCGAGGTGCCTTTCGGTCGGCGTCAATTATTGGGATTTGTGGTCGGATTTGCTGAGGACAGTGACTTTTCCGGTAAATTAAAACCCATCACACGTTTATTAGATTATCATAGTTTTCTCAATGAAGAACTCGTTGAATTGAGTGAACATTTCTCGAAAAAACTGCATGTTTTTCGTATTACGATGCTACAAGCGATGTTGCCCAATATTTTGCGGGTCAAATATCGTTCGGTGTTCAACATTTTAGATGCGGAAAGCTTTCAATCAGCGACTTCTCTAGAAGCGCCAGAAGCAGGTTATGATAAGGAAGCCTTAGAAGAATTATTATCCGTCGATCAAATTAAGGATTTAATCGATCAAGAAATCATTCATTTAGATTACACCGTCGAAGATCAGAAAACGGTCAAAAAAGTGACGCATATTTATCCAACACACACGCAGGATGACTATCAAGAATTATTGGCGTCTATTCCCGAGCGCAATAAAAGACAGCGCGCCATTATTGAAGGGCTCATCGAAATGACCGAAGCCAATCAATCGGAAATGCCACTAGCAACATTTGCGGAAGCGACGGATTCTACCACTTCGAGTGTCCGTCAATATCAAGATAAATCTTGGTTTGAATTGCGCGATGTCGAAGAATACCGCGATCCTTTAAAGGATACGCACACGATGAAGACAGAACCGAAGTCTCTTTATCCGGATCAACAAATTGCTTTTGATGCAGTGGCAGAAGCAATGAATCAAGGTGAGGATACGGTTTTCCTACTCGAAGGAGTTACTGGTAGTGGGAAAACGGAAGTCTATTTACAATTAATGGCCCATGCGCAAGCACAAGGGAAGTCAGCGATTTTGTTGATTCCTGAAATTGCTTTAACGCCACAAATGGTGCGCCAAGTACAAGGGCGCTTCCAAGAAGGGATTGCGGTCTTGCATTCTGGTTTGAGTGCGACCGAACGTTATGATGAGTGGCGCCGGATTTTAAAGGGTGAGGCAACGATTGTCGTGGGTGCTAGATCCAGTATTTTTGCGCCCGTGAAAAATCTCGGTTTAATTATTATCGATGAAGAACATGAGACGACCTACAAACAGTCCGATAATCCGAGATATCATGCGCGTGACATTGCGAAATGGCGGGGGGAATATCATGATGCGCCACTTCTATTAGGGAGTGCGACGCCATCACTCGAATCTCGTTCCCGTGCTGAAGTAGGAGCCTATCAACATTTAATGATGAGTGAACGCGCCAATCAGGGCGCCTTGCCTCCCGTTGAAATAGTCGATATGACAACGCAATTAGCACAAACTACAACGGATGAATTGTCGCCTCAATTGAAGGAAGCCATTCAACAACGTTTAGACCGTAATGAACAGGTTATTTTACTTTTAAATCGTCGCGGTTATGCAAATTACTTACTCTGCCGGGAATGCGGTAATGTGATTCAATGTCCAAGATGTGATATTTCACTGACTTATCATAAATATGAAAATCAATTGAAATGTCACTATTGTAATTTTCACACGCCCGTACCACAACAATGTCCATCTTGTGGCAGTCCGCATTTGCGCCAACAAGGGCTTGGTACCCAAAAATTAGCGGAGACGGTACAATCATTATATCCAGACGCCAATATTTTAAGAATGGATAATGATACAACCCGTAGAAAAGGCCAACATGAGAAAATATTGAGCCTGTTTGCTTCCGGTGAAGCCGATATACTGATTGGCACTCAAATGATTGCGAAGGGCTTGGACTTTGAGCGGGTGACACTCGTTGGGGTGGTCAATGCGGATACGGCATTGAATATACCGGACTTTCGAGCGAGTGAGAAGACCTTCCAATTACTCACACAAGTGAGTGGCCGGGCAGGTCGGGGCGAATTACCCGGTGAAGTGATTATTCAAACATATAATCCCAATCACTATGCGATTCATCTCGCCAAAAATCATGATTATGAACAATTTTTCTATTATGAGATGAAACGACGTCATATTGCGAATTATCCGCCTTATTATTTTACGACATTAATTAATGTCCATAGTGAAAATCGTGCAAACGCTTATCAAAAAGTCTATGAAATTAAGGCAGAATTTAATACAATAGAAGATGACCAATCTGTCCTCGTTTTAGGACCAAGTCAAGGTGGCATTGCGCGTATTAATAATGCCTATCATTTCCAATTGTTAATCAAATATAAGAAACCAGAAGTTATTCAAGAAATCTTAGATAAAATTATGGTCAAAGCACAAGAAGAAGCTAAAGACAAAGTCTATGTTTCAATTGATAATGAACCGCAATATTTTATTTAAGTGATGTGAGAGGAGAACAGATGAAGAAAATTATTTTTATGGGGACACCCGATTTTGCGAAGACCGTATTAGAGGGACTAATTGAAGCGTCCCCTTATGAAGTGGTCGCTGTCGTGACCCAACCGGATCGTCCCGTCGGCAGAAAGCGTGTTTTAACTGCTTCACCTGTAAAGGAATTAGCGGTGGCACACGATATTCCTGTCTATCAACCAGAAAAATTATCTGGATCAGATACTGTCCAGACATTAATAGATTTAGAAGCAGATCTCATTGTCACGGCAGCCTATGGTCAATATGTACCAACGAAATTGATCAATGCGCCAGCCTTTAAGGCAATTAATGTCCATGCGTCCTTATTACCAAAATATCGTGGCGGTGCACCGATTCATTATGCGATTTGGAATGGTGATGATGAAACAGGCATTTCCCTCATTTATATGACGAAAGAAATGGATGCCGGAAATATTATTGCGCAAGCAAAGACTCCGATTTCTAAAACCGATGATGTCGGCGATTTATTTGAACGCCTGGCAGTGATCGGACGCGATTTATTATTAGAACAATTACCGAAATTGTTCGAGGGAACGATTGAACCTTGGTCGCAAGATCCAGAGAAAGTAACTTTTTCACCGACGATTTCCAGAGCACAAGAACAAATTCAATGGCAGCAATCAGCTGATGCCATCGATCAACATGTTCGTGCCTTTAGACCTTTCCCAACCACTTATACATGGTTAGATGGTCAGCGCACTAAAATTGTTGAAGGCAAACCTTTAGTGAAGAAAACAGACAATGATGCGCAACCTGGAACCATTATTGAGGTGACGGATGACGCATTGATTGTCCAAGCAGGAGACAAGACGGCCTATTCGATTGACAAATGGCAACCTGCCGGTAAAAAAGCCATGCCGATGAAAGACTATTTAAATGGTGTTGACGGGTCCGAATTAGTTGGGCAACGCTTTGAAGTAAAGGAATCGCATGAAAATTAAAGCCAGAAGCAAAAAACAATTAAAAAATAATTTACGTTTTCAGGCATTGCTAATTTTAGATAAAATCGAACATCAAGATGGTTATTCCAATGTGATTTTAAATGAATTTTTATCGGAGTCGCCACTGTCTCATAAGGATAATCAATTAGTCGTACAAATCGTTTACGGAGTCATTCAACAGCGTTACCGACTCAATTATTATTTGGAACCTTTTATTGAAGGCAAAAAAATTGATCCATGGATCATGACACTCTTGCGGATGTCGATTTATCAAATGACGGCACTCGACCGAATTCCAAGTCATGCGATTATTAATGAAGCAGTGAAAATTGCGAAGACTAATGGACATCAAGGTTTAGGTAATTTCGTCAATGCGATTTTGCGCTCCGTTCAAAGAGAAGGCATTCAAGATACGGATCAAATTACCGATCCTCAAACATTTTTAGCGACACATTATAGTATCGAACCATGGATTGTCGATTATTTAATCGAAATGGTTGGCTATGATAAAACCGAAAGCATTCTCGCGAGTTTACTCGAACGCCCAATCGTGACAGCACGTATTAATCCTGTTCTCACGACACGTGATGATGCGATGCAGCAATTGAGCGAGGAAGGATTTGACGTGACGACCGGGAATTTATCGCCATTTGCGATCCGTTGTCAACAAAATAATCCGATTCATTCCACTTTATTTACAGAAGGTAAAATTACGATTCAAGACGAATCGTCGATGTTAGTCGCACCACTCGGTCAATTGACGGGGACGGAAAGGGTTTTAGACGCCTGTAGCGCCCCCGGTGGCAAAGCCACGCATATTGCGTCGTATCTTAGTGACGGGCATTTAGATGCCTTAGATATTTCAGCCGATAAATTAGAAAAAGTTGCTGAACATGCCCAGAGAATGCAGTTGGATGAAATCATTGATGTTCAACAAGCGGACGCTTCGACATTTGAAGCCACACCCGGACAATATGATGCGATTTATGTGGATGCGCCATGCTCGGGACTTGGCTTGATGCGGCGCAAACCTGAAATAAAATATACAAAAACACCCGAAGATTTAACCGCATTAAAAGACATCCAATTGGCGATATTAAACAATCTTGCACCTTATCTCAAAGAAAATGGTGTCTTGATTTATAGTACGTGTACAATTACAATGGAAGAAAATGAAAATCTGTTGAAGGCTTTTATGTCAGAACAGACAGATTTTATAAATAAACCCATTCACGCAGATGAAATAAAAGAATCAAACAGCATCACTGACGAAGGTTATGTCAGAATATGGCCAGATGACTATGGCACTGATGGATTTTTTATTGCGCGACTGGAAAAGAAAGCGAGATAATGAGGTGACTCAATGAAGATTACCGTAAACTCAAATATTGGAAAGAGAAGGTCTTCCAACCAAGACTATGCTGATGTATTTGAAAATCCATTTGGACAACATTTACTTGTTTTATGTGATGGTGTCGGTGGAAACAAAGCAGGCGATATTGCCAGTGAGAAAACAGCCCATTTCTTAGGTGAACGATTCAAAGGAATGTCAGATTCATTAACCGAACAAACGACAGAAGAATGGTTGAATGAGATGATTGAATCCGTCAATAATTATATTTATGAGGAATCGTTGAAGAAACCTGAATATACCGGTATGAGTACAACACTGGTAATGACGATTATTTTAGATAAACAAATTTGGATTGGGTATGTCGGCGACAGTCGAGCGTATCGTTACTATAATGAGGAGCTCGTCCAATTAACAGAAGATCATTCTCTTGTGAATGTATTGATTCAATCCGGAGAGATTACAAAACAAGAAGGCGAAACACATCCGCAACGGAATGTTGTCACGCAATCGATTGGTGGCACGCCGGATGTTTCACCGGATTTTGTCGTCTTAAATAAAGACCAAATTGAAGTACTAATGCTTTGTTCCGATGGACTGACGAATATGTTATCCAAGGGCGCGCTTTTAGAGCATTTCAAAAAATATGAAGATTTAGATAGATTAGCAGAAACATTGATCGACGCAGCCAATGAGGCAGGCGGATCAGATAATATCACGCTCATCTTAAGTGAACGATTACAACAAGAAGAAGGGGGCGATCAGTAATGGTTGAATTAGGGGAGAAATTATCAAGCCGTTACAAAATTATTCGCCCAATCGGACAAGGTGGTATGGCTAATGTCTTCTTAGCGGATGATTTAATTCTTGACCGACAAGTTGCGGTAAAATTATTACGTTTTGACTTCCAAGACGATCAAGATGCAATCCGCCGTTTCCAACGGGAAGCGATGTCGGCAAGCCAATTACTGCACCATAATATTGTCGAAGTTTATGATGTTGACGAAGAAGACGGCCAACAATATATTGTGATGGAATATGTTGACGGTACAGATCTCAAAACCTTTATTCGCGATAAATCACCGATTTCCTTAGAATTAACGGTGAATATTATGAGTCAAATTCTCTCAGCGATTGATTTAGCGCATCGTAGTAATTTGATTCACCGGGATATTAAACCGCAAAATATTTTACTTACAAAAGATAATAAGGCGAAGATTACGGACTTTGGTATTGCGGTTGCGCTAACCGATACATCGATTACGCAAACGAATACTTTATTAGGTTCGGTGCATTATTTATCGCCAGAACAGGCACGTGGTAATAATGCGACGACTAAATCAGATATTTATGCATTAGGTGTCGTTCTCTATGAAATGATCACTGGATCCGTCCCTTATGATGGGGAATCAGCCGTTTCCGTTGCCTTGAAGCATTTCCAGGAACCTTTCCCTAAAATTCGTGAACAATTAGATTATGTTCCGCAAAGTTTAGAGAATGTGGTCCTTAAAGCAACAGCAAAAGAACCAAATGATCGTTATGAGACGGTTCAAGATATGTTACAAGATTTAAGTACTTCGCTCAGCGCTTCGCGCATGAATGAACCGATGTTTGTTCCATCGAGTGAAGCTGAAGAGACGATGGTTTTAAGACCGATTCAACCGACTAAACCGGTGCATAATCAGCAAGTCGTCGATGAACAACCTGGTAAGCCAGAAGAGTTAGACGAAGATATTTATAATACTTATGACACGGTTTATCCGGTAAACAAAACGGAAAAATCACGTCGTTGGTTGAAACCACTCCTAGCATTTCTTGTGCTATTTTTATTGGGGGCTGCGGCTGTCTTTGGCTATAATACATTCATCCGCTATACTACCATTCCAGATGTCAGTGGGATGACCCAGGATGAAGCCATTAATGAGCTCAAAGATGCGAATTTAGAAATCGGCGCGATTACTCCAAATTGGGATGAATCAACGCCTGAAGGAAATGTTATTAATACTGCTCCTTCGACAGGATCGCGTGTGGAACGCAATTCTGAAATTGATTTGATCGTTAGTCGCGGGAAACAACAAGTCGTTGTGGATGATTATACGGGTGAATCCTATGAACGCATTCGCCGTTTATTAACGGATGCCGACTTCATTGTTGAGCGCCGTGATATGTGGACGGATGATCCGTCACTTGAAGGGGTCATTTTAGGACAGAGTATTCCTGCGGGGACTGAATTAGTGCCGAGCCAGTCAGCAATTACATTGACCGTTGGTTCTAGCGCAAGTTCGTCGAATATGCAGGACTTCTATAATTTATCGCTCGATATGGTTTATTCTTTTGCGGAAGGTTTCGGATTAAATGTTGAAGAAACTTATGCTTATGATGATTATATTCCTGAAGGGCAAATTATTAGTCAAGATCCAGAACCAGGCACGCCTTTAACACCGGGCGATACGATTTCGGTTGAAGTGTCTCAAGGTCCTGAGGAAGCGGAATTACAGGCTGTGACGGAAGAGGTCTTTGTGGAGTATGTGCCGACTTATGCGCCGAGTGATGTGAATGAAGAGAAACCTTTGCCGAATAAAATTCAAGTGTTTATTTCGGATTCGCGCAACAACATTAATGAAGTAGCGGAGGAGTTTGAAATTACGGAGTCGCAAACGATTCGTATTCAATTGTATATTCCTTCGAATGCGATTGGTCAATATCGTGTGCTGAATGATGGCGAGGTTGTTGCGGAGAGTAATGAGGTTTATCCATAATATGTTATAGCTAGAGATACCATCCATTTTGCGGTATGATAAGAGTATCATTGCCAATAAAGTGGGGTTGTCTCATCGAAGTCTTCTAACCCTAAAAGTGGTTAGAGGACTTTTTTAATGGGTTATTTTCTGTATTCCGAATGTTGTGCTCATGATCATCATAAGTAAAAGTTATATTCTTCTGTATTTCGTCTGTTTCGCTCGTATCATTATCGGGCACCGTCCTGAGCCAAGGTCTCAGGACTTGGCTGGCTATGCATTCCCTAAGCGCTAAAGCGCCAAGGGTCTGCGATGTGCCAGTCCATGCTTGGTCCGATGATGATACTCGCAAAACAGCCTTCATACAGAAAAAAGATGCATTCTCGAATATCGGAAATAGCTATATTTAGTTTGTGAAATAAATAATCTTATAATCCAAGAAAATTTAAAATATTTTTAAACAAATGGCTAATAAATAACATT
>JBHWOV010000009.1:0-7051 GCA_043424535.1 Aerococcaceae bacterium | reverse complement strand
CCAGTAATCAATCGATTATAAATAAATCGATTGATTTAAGGATAATATTATATTATTCTTTTAGCAATTCTATAATACTTTTTGCACTATCTATTAACATGTTAATATCCATAGAGGAAGTAATCGCGTCAAAGCCATAGTCAATATATTTTTTTGAAGTTTCTATATCATTACTAAATATGAATGTAAATTTTCCATGTTTTCGACACGCATTATAAATTTGAGATATTGCTTCGGTGAATAAAGGATTATCAAACTGCCCTGGAATTCCCATTGCAATACTTAAGTCAAAAGGCCCAACAAAAATACCATCAACACCTTCTACACTGACAATTTCTTCGATATTATTCAATGCCTCAACCGTTTCACACTGCGGGATTAATAGACTTTTGTTATTTTGATCATTAAATGTATCCGTAAAATTAGAAGATATTTTGCCATTGTATCCAAAATCAAGAACTCTAGAGGTTAAAAATCCTCTTTGTCCAATCGGACTGTATTTTCCCCAGGATACGACATTTTCTACCTCTTCAACTGTTTTAATATTGGGAATGATTATTCCTTGTGCTCCTAAATCAAGAGGTCGTAATACATCATGTCGACTAATCTCTTTTATTCTAACGAGTGGAGAAATATTTCGATAATTTGCTGCTTGTATAATTGTTTTTAACGATTCACTTGACATCGAAGAATGCTCTAAATCAGTAATAAAGAAATCCATTCCAGCTACAGATAAAGCTTCAACAACTAATGTTTCATTCAATTCTAGAAAAGTTCCAATCGCTTGACGGTCTTGTTTAAACTTTTCAATCAATGTATATTTCATAACCGTTCACTCCTTTTTTACATCCTAACAAGAAAACGCTTTCGATGTTTTATGATGTCCCATATAATAGAACGAAGAAATAAGCATCAGCGATGAATGATTATCAGTTAATCAAAATTTTTGTATAAAATAAATCTATTTCCATAAATTAAACTCAAAAAAACAGCAACCAGTGAATCAATGGTTGCTGTTAATTTAACATTTTATATATCAAATGATTTGATATAGTTTACTATTAATGTTCATTCGGATCATTTTCTGCATCTTCATGAGTTGGATGAATTGTTCCTGGAACATGATCAGGCCCAGCATAAATGGTATACAGTTTCAATGGTTCGTCTCCTGTATTGGTGACATTATGCCATTTGTCAGCCGGTACAAAAATCGCATCATCTGCTGCCACTTCTTGTTCGAAACTTAGATCATCTTCTGCATCACCCATTTGACATAAACCTTTTCCAGCTTCAATTCGTAAAAATTGATCAATGCCATGATGGACTTCTAAACCAATATCATCACCTGGTTCGATAGACATGACCGTTACTTGTAATTTTTCACCTGTCCAAATGGTTGTTCGATAATTTGTGTTTTCTGTAGTGTAATCATCAATATTAACAACATAGGGTTCTTTGCCATGGTCTTTATAATCAAAAGTCATTCCAATTCCTCCACTTGTTTAAAACGTTTTCCAACTACATTCTTATTATATAATTTCACTTGTAATCAGTCAAGTAATTTAGAATGATTTTAAATTAAAAAAGGATTATTCTGCTCGTAATAAACGCAAACCATTTAAGATAACAACGAGTGTACTACCTTCATGTATAATGACACTTATAGCCATATCCGTTAATCCTAATATACTGACCGTCACTAAAAAGACTACGACAGCCATGGAAAATATAATATTTTGTTTAATAATTCGATTCATTTTTGATGAAATTCGATGCGCCTGGACGAGTTTTGATAAGTCATTTTGCATCAATACTAAATCCGACACCTCAACTGCCACATCCGTTCCGTCACCCATCGCAATCCCAACATTGGCATTGACCAAGGCGGGTGCATCATTGACGCCATCTCCAACCATTGCTGTAATACCATATTTTTCTTTTAATTCTTCGATAATCGTCGATTTATCTTCTGGCATAACATTCGCTACCACATCATCGATGCCGAGCTGGGTTGCAATGGCTTCTCCAGTCATTTTGGAATCTCCAGTAATGAGTCTGGTATATATTTTTTGCTGTTTAAAATAATCGATGGTATCTTTAGCATTTTCGCTTGGTATATCCATTAAAGCAATCAAGCCAACTACTTGTTCATCCGCAGCAACATAGACAACGGTTTTCCCCTCGGCCGCCCACTCGCTATTTAAACGTTCAATTTCCTCAGGCACTCGATCAAACGAGGTCGGTTTACCAATACGATATTGTTTCCCTTGATAATCTCCCACTAAGCCAATACCAATCTGATTTTCGACTTTCATTGAGATATTATTTTGTGGTTTAAATTTTCTTAATATCGCTTCAGCTAAAGGGTGATTCGATTCTTTTTCAAGTGCGATGATAATATCGATGATTATTGTCTCATCAATCGAATTCATAAAATGATAATTGGTCACTTCAGGTTTCCCTTTAGTCAATGTCCCTGTTTTATCAAAAGCAATCGCTTCAAGGTCAGCCAATTGTGATAAATACGTACTTCCTTTAGACAAGACACCTTTTTTTGCGAGATTTGATGTCGTCGATAAAGTAGCTGATACAGTCGATGCCGCTAACGCACAAGGGGAAGCAGCTACTAAGAGAACCATGCCACGATAAATACTTTCAGACCAAGTCCATTGAAATAATAATGGCCCCATTACAATAATAAGCCCAATAATAAGTATGACAGCAGTAACATATTTGGGTTCAAAACGCTGAATGATATTCGCTGCCTTAGTTTGATTATTTTGATTTTGATTGACTAATTGTAAAATCTTCGAGAAGACTGTATCATCTGGCATTTTAGTTACTTCCATTGTAAATGAACCTGTTCCATTAATGGTGCTGCCAAAGACTTCATCGCCAGGACTCTTTTCTTTTGGGATACTCTCACCATTGATTGATGATTCATCAATCGCTGTTTGTCCCGATAAAATAACACCATCGATCGGAATTTGTGCACCATTGAGGACTTGAACTTTATCACCAATCGATAGTTCATTCACATCAACTTCTTTGATGTCTCCATTCGCTTGAATTAATCGTGCAGTGGTTGGATTCATTTCCAGTAATTTCGTTATTTCACGTCGACTTCTACCTTCTGCATAATCTTCTAAGAAATGCGCCCCTGAGAAGATGAGGATCAATAAAGCCCCTTCCCAATAACTGCCTATGATAAATGCTCCAAGTGCGGCAAGCCCCATTAATACATGAGAATTCGGAGTAAAGCGGCGGTTTTCTCTTGATTGTTCAATTGTTTCACCGATTCCTTCTAACACAACAACATGATACCCAGCTAAAATCGTCGCTATCACAAGAAGTATATTTTGTAATGTCTGATAGGAATCATTTAAGAACATTGCAAAAATAGATAAGATGAATCCAATAATATAAAAGATGATGGGTAATTTTCCATGATCATGGTCATGATGATTATGATGTTTAGTCATTTTAGACACCTATTCTTTCCTTTTATGACTGGAGAATCACTTTTATAACAAATGAATTTTAAATCATATGTTTCTAAAATCATATTACTGCTTTTCATCTCGCTTGTCAAGGAAAATCAAGTTGAATAAAATGTTTTTTATTTAGAATTTGAATCATTAATTTCTTTAATTCTGTTATCATAATAGAGAAGAACTATTTTAATGAAAGGAATATGTAAATGAACAAACAAGTCACACCATTAGTTGATATAGATGAGATTCATACGATTAGTAAACTGTTTAAAGTCATCAGTGATCCAACAAGATTATCCATTCTTTTCCTATTAAAAGAAAGTGAATTGAGTGTAGGAAATATTGTCGACGCCCTTGATAAAGAACAGTCGGCAATCTCCCACCATTTAAAAACACTCAAAGATTTTAGATTAGTCAAATCCAAAAGGGAAGGCAAAAGTATGATTTATAGTCTCGATGATTTGCATGTCTTTAGTATTCTTGAACAAGTATTAACACATGTAAATGAAGACCAGACAGAATCTTAAATATATAGAATCATTATCAAGAACATCTAACAAATCAAAATATAAATAAATTCGAATTAAACTTAAATAAAAAAAGAGTCCCGATATGAATAACTATCATATCGGGGTTTTTCATTTTATAATTGATCAATTTTATTTTGTCAGTTTTTATGAGAATAAGTGTCCTAGATAATATGGCATTTGTACACGCCACCAGTCCCAATCATGCGCAACATCTTCGCCCCATTCATCAAACCAACCACCAAGATTTTTTTGTTCGAAAGCTTCTTTGACTTTATAATAAGATGGCAGACCATCATGTTCCCAAGCACCTTGGCCTGTACAAACAATCACATCTGCTGATCGAATGCGGTCAACAAACCAACCGTCATTCAACTCCCAAATATAATCCGATGGTGAGTTATGATAAACTAACGGATCATTTCCATAATCACCTGTAAAGAATCGTGCATCATAAACACCACTTAAGGCCACTGTCTTCTGGAATACATCAGGATGCTTTAAGAGAGCATTGAGTGCATGATAAGCACCCATACTACACCCTGTTGTCATCATTGGATCATTGCGCCACGTTTTATGTTTAATAAAAGGAATTGCTTCATTAATGACATAACGTTCATAAGCTTCATGTGCTAATGCTTTATCATGCGGGCTCTTCCCTTCATTTAACCAACTCTCATGGTCATAAGATGCTAGAGTAAAGAATTGTACTTTTCCTTGTTCAATAAAATCTTTAGAGACTTCTATCATTCCAAAGTCAGCATATTCATTGTGACTACCGCCTGATGAAGGAAAAACAACAATCGGCATGCCATCATGTCCATATCGATTCAATGGCATTTCTTGCCCTAATTCTCCACTCCAGTGACTTAAAAATTCTACGTGCATATTTTGCTCCTATCCATTCATTATTTTCTTTGATGTGCAAAGCTTATAATTTCATCGACCTCATCTTGCGTATTCGCAACAATCGCGTAAAAGTCATTCCCCATTAACTCTACAAATGCTTCAGGCATCCGTTCGACTTGTTTCACACGGTCACCATAGCGCTCAAGAATATCAGTTTGATTATGTTTATAATCATATTGATTGCGTTGAGTGAAACCGACACTGTATTGATCAGGTAGGTCTGGACTCCCTTGGAATGGTTCTCCTAAGACAATATTGGCATACTCCGCGAACAAATCAATACTGCCTGAATAATTATACATATCGACTGCATAATTTCCTGCGATACGATTGTTATATTCTAGTGCTATATAGTCACCATCTGGCATTTTAAAAAATTCAATATGGAAGAACCGCTCTCTCATGCCAAATTCTTTAACAATTTTTTGGCCATATTCTGCTAATTTCGGATCAATGTCCTTTTGAATAACATAAGCCACGTCTGATTGATTTTCCATGAAGGAAAGTGTCGGCTCTTTATAAGTTAAACACGCATCCCATACGATATTTCCTTCTTGGTCAATTAAACCATCATAAGAACCTAAACGATTACTAGAAATCATTTCTTCAATAAAATAAGGGACCGATTCGTCATAATAATCGAGAAAATCCTGCACATCGTCTTCTGTTTCAAGACGGAAAGTCGCAGCCGAGCCAACGCCATTATCAGGCTTAGCAACAACTGGCAATCCTAAATCTTTCAAGACAGATTTAAGGTCTGATTTTGCATTGATGACACGACCTTCAGCAACCGGTACACCAGCTTTCTTTAAGATTTTCTTCATTTCTGATTTAAATTTAGTCTTCTTAATTTCTGCAGGTTTAGGGCCATATACATTGAATTCTTCTCTTAATTCGGCATCTAACTCTAGCCAGTACTCATTATGTGATTCAATGCGGTCGATTTTTCCATATTTATGATAAAAATATGCAACTGCTCGCTTTGCATCATCTACTTGTTCTAAATCTGGTACATAATAATATTCTGTCAACGTTTCTTGTAATCTTTGACCTAATTCATGATAAGGTGTATCACCAATACCTAAAACATTGATCCCCTTATTCTTCAGTTCATATGCAAATGGCTTAAAATTTTCTGGAAAAGCCGGTGAAATCAATATAAAATTCAATATTATTCGCTCCTTTCAATTGTCATGACTGTTCCCAGTCTTGACTTAAAAATCGTAAACATTGGGGTAAATGATATGCCCATGCAGATTCAGTATGTTCTTCTTCTGCGAAAATATTTAAGTCGATATTTTCAATCGGGATACCTTTTTCAATTAATCGTCTCGTGTATAACAATGTACTATCGAGATAAGCCTGATTCATATTTCCATAAATAAAATGACTGTCAGTTTCATTGGCTTCTTTGGTTCCTACTTGAATATAAACTCTTTGATTGGCATCGATAGTTTTTTCTAAACTATATTCTGCGAATTTATCCTCAGATATCCAATTAGCTAATGAAAATATACCAAGCCCACCGATCTCCTTATCATATTCCATGCCCATAAAAGCTGAAATATTTCCTCCTAAAGAAGAACCAATCATGGCCGTATGCTTTTTGTCAGTTTTAGTTCGATAGTTTTCATTAATAAAAGGAACAATGACATCCATGACAAACGAAGCATATTCATATCCTTGGCCACCTAAATGAATATCACCTGGTAATGGTGTGTTCGATATCCGCCATGGAGTGTATTCATTTAAGCGATTTTCTCCATCATTATCAATCCCTACAACAATCATCTTTGGAATGTCTGGATTACGTTTAATCGCTGGAATAACTTTCCAAGAGTGCCCACTGAATGACTCCCCACTATGAAAGACATTTTGTCCATCATGAAAATAAATGACTGGATAACTCATGTCCGTATCTTTATGATAATCTTTGGGTAATAGTACACGCACTCTTCTTTTTTCATCTTGATAAGGTACTGTTAAAAAGTGCGTCTCCATTTTTAAATAATAATAATCTTCATTTCTCATAAGTTACTCCTCTCACTTAATTTCTTCTCATTATAGTCTAATCTATTTTTAATTTCAATGGTTTTTATATATTCATATATTTGTCAGTCA
>JBHWOV010000008.1:0-9136 GCA_043424535.1 Aerococcaceae bacterium | reverse complement strand
TATGTTATAAAAAATTTGCATTTTGCCTATGGTCAGAAGCCTGTCTTAAATGATATTACGGTCACCATCGAACCCGGATTGTATGGTCTCTTAGGTAAAAATGGTGCTGGAAAAAGTACCTTGATGAAATTGATGGTTGGTTTATTACCGGTAGAAGCTGGCGAAATCCAAATTTGTCAACATACGGATCCTAAAGAAATCCGGAAAATCGTCGGGTATTTACCCCAAAATTTCGATTTTTATCCGGAGATGAAAGTCAAAGAAGCGCTAATGTATTTAGGGACATTGGATAATATCAAGCGCTCCGTACTAACTCATCGCATCGATGAATTATTAGCACTGGTGAATTTAGACCATGATCAACATAAAAAAATCAAAGGCTTATCAGGTGGCATGAAGCGACGCCTTGGGATTGCGCAGAGTTTATTGAATGATCCGAAAGTATTAATCGTTGATGAACCGACGGCGGGATTGGATCCGGAAGAGCGGATTCGTTTTCGCAATTTATTAAGTGATTTATCAGCTGAGAAAATTGTCGTCTTCTCAACCCATATTGCTAGCGATTTAGAGAGTACCGCCCAGCGATTGGGGATTTTAGATCAGGGGCATTTTATTTATGACGGAACGGTGAGTGATTTGTTGAATGAATATTCGAGTGGAACTTATGAAGCGATGATTTCCAGATCCGATTATGTGCAATTTAAATCGGACTATCTGGTGTTTGAGCAAAAAGAATTGCCTGAAGGTATTTTAGTGCGCTTCATTCATACAGGCAGACCGCTCGCAGACTTCAAGCGCATTCCTCCGACTTTAGAATCGGCCTATTTAATGAAGATTCATGAACGGAGGGATTAGATGGGACTCTTCTTACAAGAATTAAAAAGGATGATGAAATCACTGATTTTTGTCGGGATTGCGGTGGCTTTTACTATTGCGATGGTCAGTCAATTAGGGGTTACTCCCGAGGCATTGGCTAAACCCAATCCGAATCAATCGTATTATGGCCATTCGATGACCGACGATTTGCATTATATTTATCCTCAATTAATGGCGGACTTGCAAACCTCCGTGGAGGCGAATTCCTTCGCGACATATCCTTATGGTTTCTACCGAGAACAACATTTAGAAGCGGATAAATTAGCCACAGTCAAAGAAATTATGTCAAATATTGCGGGTGTGCCTTATGAAGAGATTCAGATAGATGGCGATATGAAACTACCGGACCGTGCGACTTTCGAAGTCCAATTAGATAAAATTGATGCGCTTTTAGGAGGCGGATCAGCTTATGCGAGTGACGCTTATCAACAACATTTTGGCAATAAAGGTATGACTTATGAAGAAGCATTGGCTGATGATGCATTGATGCGAGAAAATGGCTATGATGTCGCCTGTGCGCGCTATTTCTGTGATTATGCAGGCATATTTATCTTGTTATTGTCATGGTTCTTAGGATTATTTCTCTGGAATAAAGATCGCGACGAAGGAATCGCAGCAACAATATATGTGAAGCAAATTTCGTCTAAAAAATTAGTATTCACACGCATCATCGCGATGAGCATCGCTCTCTTATTGCTGGTCTGGTTACTCTTTACTTATTATGAAATCCAATTGTGGCTGAGACATGATTTAGCCATCTTAAATCCATTGAAAGCCTATGGTTTGGTCACTTTATGGGTATTTCCGATAATTTTATTTGTAGTAAGTCTCAGCAGTTTGTTGACAATTTTGACGCATAGTGTATTATTCGGTTTTCTCGGACCGATTTGTTCGATGGTCTATTTGATGTCTGCCTCGACGAATATTTTTTACCATATCGGTTTTGGCTTAGTTCCTCGTTATAATTCAGTGGGAAATGAAGCGTATTTTTTAAGTCAAATCGATACATTTCTTATCAGTCGATTTTTATGGATTGGGATTGCCATCATCATCATAATCGCAACAATCTTCATTTATGAACGCAGAAGGAGTGGGTATCATGCATTCAAAAATTAAAACCCAATTCTTCGTTGAATGTAAATATCATCTACTGCCCACATTGATTGCGAGTTTAATAATGATTGGGATCGCAGGTTTTATCTTTGGTATTGGTAGTGTCGATAGCGATAGTCAAGCCATTGTGATGGAGCGATTCTTGCCTTTGGCAGGGGTATTTTCGCTGGTTACTCTATTTTATCCTGAATTTCCGGCTTCCATTAAGGACATCTTGACTATGAAAAGCACGAGTATTACCTTTATCTATATGATGCGCGTCTTGGTGCGATGCATCATTTATGGCGGAATGAGTGGGTTGTATATTTATCTCTTAGTTGGGCCTTCCTCTGTGACGGAATTTATGTATCTATGGTTTCACAGTCTTTCGATTGGACTATTCGTTGGCAATCTCGGCTTACTCCTATTCAGTTTGACGCACAATCTTTCGCTAGCATTTTTAATTTCGATTGCCTTTATTTTGGCACAATGGTTTATCTCAAAGGACAGTCAAATGTTCTTTACCTTATTTACGATGCCGGATATTACTCGCATGCGCATATTCATTGTTTTAGGCATGTCATTCATTCTATTCGTATTATCGATCGTTCGCTGGAAACGAAAACCAATTGGATAATCGACACATTTTTAAAACACTCAACAAGCAGATGCATTTATCTAAATGTCATCTGCTTGTTTTTGTGCCCATTTATCAAGAAACCACCCGAAATCCCAACCCGTTAACTTTCACCGCGTCTATCTTTTGTCCTATAATAGATTTGAGGTGAGCGTGTGACACAAGATAAAATCATATTACAAGGCATGCAGGAAAATAATTTGAAGGATATCGATCTATCCTTGGCTAAGAATCAATTGATCGTTTTCAATGGTCTGTCAGGATCAGGGAAGTCATCGATTGTCTTTGATACATTAGCCACGGAGGCGATGCGGCAGATGACGACGAATTATAGTGCCTATTTGCGTCGCCACATGACGCTATATGAGCGGCCCAATGCGACGGTAATGCAAAATCTCAGTCCGGTCATTGTCGTCCGGCAACAGGGCATCGGCAATAATAGTCAGTCGACGGTGGGGACCTATATGGATGTGGGCCCTTTAATTCGCTTGTTATACTCGCGTATTGGGGAACCTTATATTGGAGAGGCGACGATGTTTTCGTCGACGTCTTCGATGGGGCAGTGTCCGGATTGTTCAGGCAATGGTCGTCGGATTCAAGTGGATTTGGATAAAATGATTGATTTTGACAAGTCCTTAAAAGACTATGCTGTGCAATTTAAACCACTCAGCCCGGCGGGTTGGCAAGGGCGTTGGATGATCACGGGTGGAATCTTCGATCCCGATACGCCACTGAAAGACTGGCCGCAAGATATGTTAAATCTCTTCTTATATGGGCCAGAAGGTGGGGGGACGATTATGATGCCTTTCCATACGAAAAATGGACCACATGAATCCCAATGGGACGGGTTGATTCCCCGTTTTGAGCGTCTGTATATTCATCGTGATATTTCGAATCTCAAGGAAGTAGACGAGGAGGACGTGCTGGCTGTTTCGACTTATGAAACATGCTTGACTTGTCAGGGCAGTGGTCTGAATCCTCAAATTTTGGAAGCGAAAGTCGTGGGCTACAATATCGCAGAGATGATGGCGATGGAATTGCCAGAGCTTGTCGAAGTTTTAAAACAAGTTCAAGATCCGCTTGGTCAATCGATTACCCAACAAGCGATTCCGATTATAGAACGGATGATGGAGTTGGGGCTGGATTATTTGAGTTTGAATCGCCCGGTGAGGACTTTATCAGGCGGGGAGAGCCAGCGCTTGAAAATCGCGCGACAATTGGGTTCGAGCTTGAATAATATGACGTATATTTTTGATGAGCCGAGTGCTGGCATGCATCCCAGTGAAATTGAAAAGCTGATTGCGATGTTGAAACGTCTGCGTGATCAATTCAATACGGTCATTGTCGTCGAACATCAGCCGATGATTATTGAAGCCGCTGATTATTTAGTAGAAGTGGGTCCCGGAGCAGGAGAAGCGGGCGGGGAAATTATCTTCCAAGGTCCGCCACAGGAATTGACTTCTGCCACACCGACCGGGCGCGCTTTAGCAAGACCCTTAGCGATGAAGGAACATCCTAGAGAACCCGAAGGCAGTTATGACTTGCGCCATGCGAAGGCTAATAATCTGAAAGATGTTTCAGTCGAGATTCCTAAGGGTGTGTTACTTGCAGTGGCCGGTGTGTCGGGATCTGGGAAGAGTTCCTTAATTCTCGACGAATTTTATCCACGCTATGCGGACCAAGCAATCATGGTCGACCAGAAGTCAATCGGGCGGTCCTCGCGGTCTAATTTGGCGACTTATATGGGTATTATGGATGATATCCGTCAGGATTTCGCGAAGTCGAGTGGTCAAGAGCCGGGACTTTTCTCTTTCAACTCCACTGGCGCTTGTCCTAAATGTGACGGCAAAGGCGTGCTCAAACCCGATACGGCCTATTCAGATCCGGTGACCATTGTTTGTGATGAATGTCATGGGACGCGTTATTCCAAAGAAGCCCGTTCATATCGTCACCGCGGCAAAAATATCGTCGAAGTGTTAGAGTTGACCATTAAACAAGCGGTCGATTATTTTGAAAATGAACGCATTCAAAATAAAGTCCAAACTTTATTTGATGTCGGCTTGGACTATTTAACGCTAGGTCAGGCAACGAATACTTTGTCTGGTGGGGAATTGCAGCGACTGAAATTGGCCAGTCAACTTCAACATCAAAATAAAATTTATTTATTAGATGAACCGTCGATTGGTCTACATCCGGAAGATGGCCGTCATTTGATGCATTTATTTAATCGCTTAGTCGATCAAGGCAATACTCTCGTCATGATTGAACATAATTTGGATTGGCTCACTCAAGCTGATTGGGTCATTGAAATGGGACCTAGTGGCGGACAGGATGGTGGCCAAGTGGTCTTTGAAGGTTTGCCTGTCGATTTAGTAGCAGCAGACACCGCGACCGGCCGCGCTCTGCACCAACGAATGGACCGCCAAAATGCTTAAATTTAATACACTTTATAGAAGAAATCGTCTGAAATGCTTTAAAAGAGCGTTTCAGGCTTTTTTTATTGAGAGACAAATTTCGTAAATTCTCAAAAATTATATGATGCGCCAGAACATTGATAGCTAGCGGAAATCTCATATTTATCATAAATAATTTTTAGGCTAACCAAACTTTTTATCTTTTTTAGGTTGACAAAAACTTTTATTTAGGATAACCTAAACTCATCCAATAAATATAGAAAGAGGTTTAGGAAATGAAGAAGAATTGGAAAAAAATATTTTTAGTCGCTTGTGCTTTATTGTTGACGATTTTTAGTGGTATGACTGGCATTCGGGCAGAAGATAAATTGAATGTCGTCACAACGACAACGCATTTAACGGACTTGGTTCAACAAGTTGGTGGCGATAAAGTCAATGTGACAGGTTTGATGGGTGCGGGAGTGGACCCACACGGTTATAAACCAACACCGTCAGATATTGATAAATTATCAGAAGCTGACTTAATTGGTCATAATGGACTTCATTTAGAAGCAATGTTTACCGATGTATTAGATTCAATGGAAGAAAATGGTAAAAATGTTTTCTCACTTGAAGAAGCCGTTTCGGAAGATGATGTGCTAGAATATCCATATGAAGGTAAAGATTTAGATCAAGACCCACATATTTGGTTCGACATCGAAATCTGGAAACAAGCAACACAATTAGTCGGTGACAAATTATCTGAATTAGACCCAGATAATAAAGACTACTATCAAGAAAATGTGGAAGCATACCAAGCACAATTGGATGAATTAAACACATATATTGAAGGACGCGTTGATGAAGTA
The DNA here is from genome assembly GCA_043424535.1 of Aerococcaceae bacterium. Lineage (GTDB taxonomy): Bacteria > Bacillota > Bacilli > Lactobacillales > Aerococcaceae > DSM-111022. The sequence goes on along the minus strand of JBHWOV010000008.1, from coordinate 3,269 downwards.
CCAGAAGATTCACGTTATTTAGTAACAGCGCATGATGCGTTTAACTATTTCGGTGAAAACTATGGCTTCGAAGTTGTGGGTATTCAAGGATTGAACTCACAAACGGAAGCAGGTACGGGTGACATTTCTTCAGTTGCTGATTTAGTCATCGACCACAATGTTAAAGCAGCATTTATCGAAAGTTCAGTGCCAGACCGTAATGTTCAAGCATTAGTTGAAGCAGTTGATGCGCGCGGTGGCAATCTTGAAATCGGTGGCGTATTATTCTCAGACGCGCTAGGTACTGATGAAGAAAATGCTGGTAATTACATTGATGCATACAAAACAAACGTAGATACAATTGTCGATGCATTAAAATAATAGAGAAGGTGGAGTAGATGGATCGTCGGTCTTATATTGAAATGAAAGATGTAACGGTAGCCTATGATGGACATCCTGTCTTATGGTTTGCGAATGCGAATTTTCAAGGCGGACGTATGACCGCCATTGTTGGACCGAATGGGGCAGGAAAATCAACCTTATTACAGGCCATGTTACATATGAAGGAACCCATCAAAGGTACGGTAGAATATGTCTTTGATGGGAAGGCTTCTCCATACAAACAAGTCAAAAATAAAATCGCCTATGTTCCACAGAAGGCGAGTGTCGATTGGGATTTCCCAACGACGGTCTTCGATGTGGTCTTAATGGGCCGCTATGGTCATTTAGGCATCGGCAGACGTCCAAGTAAACAGGACAAGGATATCGCCTATCAACAATTAGACAAAGTAGGTATGACTCCTTATGCGGATCGCCAAATTTCGCAATTATCCGGTGGACAACGCCAACGTGTTTTCTTAGCACGGGCATTATGTGAACAAGCGGATGCGATTATTTTAGATGAACCTTTGGCTGGGGTAGATAAAAAGACCGAACAGATCCTGATGCGCCTCTTGAAAGAAGAAGCTGCTGACGGCAAAATTGTGATTGCGGTGCATCATGATTTAAATACCGTCAGCGATTACTTCGATGACGTCGTTTTCTTAAATCGTCAGGTGATAACAGAAGGACCTGTCGAAGAAGCCTTTACTCAAGAAAATATTGACGCAACTTATCGAACAGACGCAAATGCGAATGCGGCACAACAAGGCAATGTACCGAATACGAATCCATCAGTAAATGAGGTGTATTCAAATGACTTCATCCATTGAAAGCATGTTGACTGACCATACCTTTATGGTCGTCGCCTTAGGTACCGGATTACTTGGTTTATTAAGTGGTGTCGTCGGCGTCTTCATGACGCTCCGTAAACAAAGTTTACTCGGCGATGCGCTCGGCCATGCGGCACTGCCTGGGATTGTGATCATGTTTATTTTCATTCGCGAAAAGAATTTAGCCTTATTATTACTCGGTGCGATTATCTCCGGGATGATCGCGACCATCATCATCAATGCGATGAATCGTTATACGAGTATTAAATTAGATAGTGCCTTATCACTCGTCTTGTCAACATTCTTTGGATTGGGGACCGCGCTGTTAACTTATAATCAACGCGATCCTTCAACCGCCCAAGCAGGATTGGAGAAATTTATCTTCGGTCAAGCGAGTGGCATGTTAATCAAAGATGTGCAGATGATTTCAGGATTAGGTGTCATCGTCTTAATCTTAGTTGGTATTTTCTGGAAAGAATTTAAATTACTTTCTTTTGACCGACAATATGCACGGACATTATCCGGACCTTATCATATTTTAGATTATGTCTTGTCCTTTTTAACTGTATTGGTGATTGGACTCGGTCTAGAATCTGTCGGAGTTGTCTTGATTAGTGCATTGTTGGTAGCGCCAGCGATTGCGGCACGGCAATGGTCAGATCGTCTCTGGGTAGTGGTGATGTTATCAGGAATCTTTGGCTTTATTTCAGGGATTTTGGGAACATTTTTCAGCTCACTGGGACGACAAATTCCTACTGGACCAGTGATTGTAGTGATTGCGACAAGTATTGTCATCCTCAGTCTCTTGTTCGCGCCAAAACGCGGCATTATTCAACAGAAATATCAACAAAAACAACGTCAATTGGCCTTAATTGACCAAATAGAAAGCGAGGAGAACTAATGAATCTATTAATAGATATTATGCTTGTCGCCATTGCGGTCTCGCTCTCTTGTTCGATTATTGGTGTGTTTCTCGTCTTAAAAGGCGCAACCATGGTGTCCGATGCGATTACGCATACGGTGTTACTAGGAATTGTGCTCGGTTACTTCGTAACGCAGGACATGAACTCACCATTTCTGATGGTCGGGGCCACACTGGTTGGTGTGTTGACCGTTTATTTGATTGAAACATTGCGCAATACGAATTTAGTGGACCAAGACGCTGCGACGGGAATTGTTTTCCCATTCTTATTCAGTATTGCGATTATCTTAATTACCCGCTTTGCCGGGGACGTCCATCTCGATACCGATGCGGTATTTGCGGGCGAGATTGGGTTTACAGTCTTTGATCGCTTCACAATTAGTGGAGTCGATATCGGACCGAAAGCATTCTGGCGTTCCATTGGTATTTTCTTCCTTAATTGTGGCTTCGTTTATTACTTTTACAAAGAGTTGCAGGTGGCGATTTTTGATCCGAATTATGCGAAATCACTCGGAATTTCCGTAACTGCCATACATTATTTATTGATGACTTTGACGAGTTTGACAGCGGTTGGTTCATTTGAAGCGGTTGGGTCAATCCTTGTGGTTGGTTTGATTGTTGGGCCGGCATTGACTGGATTTCTCTGGTCAGATAAATTGGAACGGGTGATTGCGATTGCGTTAGCTGCTGCGATTTTCAATTCGGTGGTTGGCGTTTATATCGCGTATCAGATTGATTTGTCTTATTCTGGTATTATCGCAACCGTGACAGGGTGTGTCGCATTGTTAAGCTTTATTTTCTCCCCTAGAAAAGGCGCACTCAGACAATGGTTCAATCGCCATAAGCAACAAAAAGCCCTAAAAGAAGCCCTCTAATATATAACATTTTAAAAAGATAATTTCTTCCTCAATACTGCTGGTGTAATCACACCAGCAGTATTTTTATTTATTAAGTGTTGCTTATTTTCTGTATTGCGAAAGTTTTGTTCATATCATTATCGGGCACTTCTAACGCATGTAAGAGCCTAAGAAGTAAAACTTCTATCAGCACCCCCGAGCCAAGGTCTCGGGAATTGGCTGGCTATGCTGAAACTCTTAGCGTTTTAGCGGTTAGAGTGTCAGTATGCGTTAGCTTCATTCTCTAAGTGCTGAAGCACT
>JBHWOV010000007.1:0-9291 GCA_043424535.1 Aerococcaceae bacterium | reverse complement strand
AGTCTATTTCATAACAATATATATATGTTTAACATCACTTAATTTGAAAAAAAATTCAAAATTTCAAAAGAAAAACACCCTTTCGGGTGTTTTATCTCAATTATTTAATCGGTTCTTCGGCTGTTAATTCTAATTCATGGAGACTTAAATCTGTACCGATTGTGATGTCATAATTTTTCAAACGTTTATTTACGCCAGTTAATTCATGACGGAATAATGTAGGGAAGACGGGTGCTTCTTCATGCATATATGCTTGCCATTCTTTGAATGCTTCGTCCTTAAAGTCTGGATCAAAGGCATCATCAGAATTTAATTTTTCTAAAATCGCATTATGCTCATCAGATTCCCAACGAGTATAGTTGAAGTTAGATTGTGGTCCATATAATCCTGTTGGATTAGGGTCCCCACCTGTTCCCCAAGCTGCTTGATAAACATCGATCGCTGGATCATCTGTTTGAATACGCTCGTAGAATGAGTTGAATTCTAACAATTGATCGTCGACTAATTTGACGTCAATTCCGACTTCATTCCACATTTGCATATAATAGAGCGCTAATGGTTCAGCTGTTTCGCCACCTGCCATTGATGCAAAATTCAATTGGAATTTCTCGCCATTTGGATCTTCAACAAACCCATCATTATCTGTATCTTCAAAGCCAGCATCGGCTAAGATTTGTTTTGCTTTTTCTGGGTCATATGTGTAACCTTCTTGATCAGCATTGTGATACTCTGTGAACATTTCTGGAATGAGTGAGTTCGCTGCTGAACGTGTTCCATCATAGAACTCAACAGCTACCGCATTATTATCAACCGCATAAGCCATTGCTTGACGTAATGCTTTGTTTGAAACAACACGTTCTGGGTCATAATTGACACGACCTTCTTCGTCATTCCATGTACCCATCTTGAAGCCGATATAAGTATAAGCATTCGCTGGTACACCTAGTACTGTGAAGTTTTCAGCGTCCGCAAATGTATCAAATTGATCAGCTGGTAAAGTCGTAATATCATAATTACCATTATTCATTTCAGTAACGATGGTTGAAGGACTAACCACTTCTAATTGAATTTTTTCAATTTTTGGTTGACCTTTATAATAATCATCGAAACGTGAATAGCTTACTGCTTCACCTGGAGTGATTTGATCTACCTTAAAGGCACCAAATCCGATTGGATTTTTACGGACTGGGTCACTATTTTCCATGTCTTTTACTTCTATACCTTCAAAAGCGTGTTCTGGTTCAATAAATGAGCCAATGCCACCGCCTGCTTGAAGCATAGAGTTCGGGAAGTTCTTATAATTAATTTTCATCGTATAATCATCAATACGTTCGATACCTGAAATTTCTTCAGTTTCTCCTGCATGATATTCTTCCATACCGACGACATTCATATAGTCCTCGCCGTAACGTACACCTGTGTATTCTGGATGTCCGATGACATAATATGGGAAGATCGCATCATCAATGGTTACATCTTCACCATCATGCCATTTAACGCCTTCAGGAATGGTGATAGTCACTGATTTTTCATCTTGATTCAATTCAACATTTGCGAATCCTGAATCATCGATTCTGAAGTTCTCATCATAACCATAGAGCGACTCCGCAAATAAACCGATTACTTGTGCATCATCATTCGATGAATAGAACATATTGTTCAAGACACCTTCGAAATTACTTTCCGCTGTTAAAGCGTAACGGAGTGTCCCACCATCGATTGCTTCACCGTCATGTGTTACTTGAGATTCAAATTCAACAATCCCATCTTCATTTGTCTCTTGTGCTTGGACAAATAGTGGGCTTGCTGTACCGGCAAAAATTGCAAGTGCCGATGAAGTGACTAACATCTTCTTCAACGTTTTATTCATGTATTACTCTCCTTTAATTTAACAATAACTATATTATACGAAAACACTTTCAAAATCGCAACTTAAATATAGAAAAGCAATTAAATTATCATTTGATTCTCATTTAACGTTGACGTGTATCCGATGCTTTTTGTAAAGCTTGACCAATATAGTTAATACTTAACATTAAAACTAAAACGAGAATAACCGCAGGTAACCAAATCCAAGTTTTATTTTGAATAACATCCGGATTGTTTGCGGAACTGATCAATGTTCCCAGTGATGGTGTTCCAATGGGTAAACCAAACCCTAAGAATGATAGACCTGTTTCTAATCCGATATTCCCCGCAAAAGCTAATGTTAAATAGGTAAAAATTAAAGTACTGAGATTCGGCATCACTTCACCAAACATTATTTTCCAGTCTGGTGTTCCCATTGTTTTCGAAGCTGAGACATAATCTTTTGATGCTTCACTCAATGTGGCTGTACGGAACAGACGCGTAATTCCCATCCATCCCATCAATGAAATAACTGTAATCAATGTTGGAATATCATTTCGTTGAATAATCGTTGTGATAACGATAATAATCATCAATTGTGGCAAAATCATTAAGAAGTCAATAATACGCATCATCGCATCATCCACTCGTCCACCATAATAACCAGCGACAATTCCTAAACCGATTCCGATAATTGATGTAATAATCGTTACCGCAATCGAGATAATTAAGGAGTTACGCGTTCCGATGATTAATAAACTTAAAATATCTTGTCCACCTTCATTTGCTCCTAAAATAAAGCCATCTTCACCTGGAGGGGTAAAGCGTGAGAAAATATCGACACGACTTACTTGTTCCAAGTCCATAAACAATGGCGCGATAAAAGCGATTAAAAGGACAACAAGGAAAATGATTAAAGAAAATGTAGCGAGTTTATTTTGCTTAAATTCACGTTTAATCACTTCAAATCCCATAGGAGGCAAATTTTGTTCTGCTTGAACTTCTTGCTTCGCCTCTTCTTCTTGGGCAGCAATCATATTTGGTTCATTTAAATCTGGCATTTTTACTCCTCCTAATCAATTCTAATACGTGGATCGACAAATATCATAATAATATCTGATATGAGTGTTCCAAATAATGTCATCAAACCAAACAAGAGGACTAATGTTGTCATGACCGTATAGTCACGACCAACAATTGAACTAATAAATAGCTGTCCCATCCCATTATATGTAAAGATTTGTTCAGTGATTACAGAACCAGAGATTAAACCGGTTAGGGTATATCCCATACCTTGCGCAATTGGCAGCATCGAGTTTCTAAAGATATGACGGGAATAAATTTTATTCTCAGGTACACCTTTAGCACGCGCAGTTCGCACATAGTCTTGCGATTTGGCGTCAACGACTCCTGCTCTTAAATATTGAATAATCGACGTGGTACTTAACACACCAATCGTAATCGCTGGTAGTGCCATATGTCTTAAGCGAGAAACAAAATATTCAAATGTCCCCGGCGCAATACCTGAACCAACAGAACCACGTGTTGGGAACCAACCTAAAGTATAACCAAAGATCCATAGCATTAATAAACTCGCTACGAAGGTTGGAATCGCATAAGTTAAAAAGTTAAAAAAGTTAACAAAACGGTCAAAACGTGAATTATGATAGCGTCCAGCTAAAAGCCCTAATGGTAAGCCAATCGCATAAGTAATAATTACTGTAAAAATTGATAACCATAATGTATTGCCGATACGTTGACCGATGATTTCAATAACGGGCATTTTATGAGCGAAGCTTCGTCCGAAATCGCCTTGAATTGCTCGTGACATCCAATCAACATAGCGAACATACCATGGTTGATTCAGACCGAGTTGTTCACGCATATTTGCGATTTGTTCCGGTCCAATCGTCGGATCAATCAATCCCGTTAGCGCATCCCCTGGCATTAATGATCCTAATATAAATACAATTAAACTTAAGATTAAGATTTGAGGAATCATTAAGAGGATTCGTCTTAATATGACTTTCCACATTAGAATTCGCCCTCCTGTCTAAATTTATCTAAATCAGCAACCGCGACTGAATGGGTAGATGATAATGGTTTCAAATCATACAAACGACCATTCGCATCGAAGTAATGTGGTGATGATTCATCATAGTGATTTTCAATTTCTTGACGACGTAATTTATTTGCCTCCCGATTATTCGGATCCACTTGTGGAATCGCAGATAATAGTCGTTTCGTATAAATATGTTGCGGATTCTCATAAATATCTTGACGATTACCATATTCAGCGAATCGTCCTCGATACATAATCGCAATTTCATCACACATGTGTTTAACAACACCCAAGTCATGGGAGATGAATAAATAAGAAACATTGTATTCATCTTGAATTTGTTTCATAAAGTTCAATACTTGGGCTTGAACAGATAAATCGAGCGCAGAGACAGGCTCATCTGCAATCACTAATTTAGGATTCAATGCAACAGCTCGAGCAACACCAATACGTTGACGTTGTCCTCCTGAGAATTGATGCGGATATTTGTAAAGTGAATCTTCAGATAAACCGACGATTTCTAATAATTCAATCGCTCTTCGCTTTTCTTCGTCAGGTGTCATATCTGTAAAATTTCGTAATGGTTCACACATAATATCTAAAATACGACGCTTCGGATTGAAACTAGACATCGCATCTTGGAAAATCATTTGCACATTTTCACGGTAATTCGAGCGACGTTTTTGTGCTTGTTTCGACACTTCTTCACCATTATAGTAAATAGATCCTTCCGTAATTGCTTCAAGACCAATGATTGCTTTACCAATGGTTGATTTTCCGGACCCTGATTCACCGACTAATCCATATGTTTTACCTTGTTCAAAAGCTAAATTAACCCCATCAACGGCACGTACATGATCCGTTACACGATTGAAAAATCCAGAGCGAATAGGATAATGTACTTTTAAATCTTTAACTTCTATTAAATTTGACATTATTGCCCCTCCTCATCTGGAAAATAAAAATGTTCGTGACATGTACAACGTACCCAATGGCCTGGCTCCACTTCATGAAGTGTTGGATGTGCTTCGTGAGCCTCTGCTGGGATCCATGGAATACGGTGAGCAAAGCGGCATCCTGTTCGCGGTAAATTGACAATATTCGGAACAGTTCCTTGAATCACATGCAATTCACCTGTTTCTTCATTGACCATCTCATTTGATTGAGGAATGGATTTCAATAGAGAACGCGTATATGGATGGCGCGGATTATTAAAGAGACTATAAACATCTGCTACTTCGACAAATTCTCCGGCATACATGACGGCGACGCGGTCCGCAGTTTCAGCTACAACACCTAAGTCATGCGTAATTAAAATAATACCCGCTTCAGTTTCTTCTTGAATTTCATTTAATAAGTCCAAAATTTGTGCTTGAATCGTTACGTCTAAAGCAGTCGTTGGCTCGTCAGCGATGATGATTTCAGGTTTTGCTGCCAGTGCAATCGCAATGATGACACGTTGGCGCATTCCCCCGGATAATTCATGCGGATATTGTTTTGCCATTCGTTGTGGATTTTGAATTCCTACTTGATCGAGTAATTCTAAGACACGGTCATGACGTTGATTTTTATTTAAATCGGTGTGATAGTATAATGCCTCGCCGATTTGGTCTTCAATCGTCATTAATGGGTTTAAAGAAGATAATGGATCTTGGAAAATCATCGACATTTCTTTTCCACGAATTTTTAAATATTCTTCTTCCGTGAAATTTAATAAATTCTGTCCTTTATACAAAACTTCCCCTGTTTGTTTTGTTCGATTGCGATCATGTAAGCCAATAATTGATGTGGCTAATGTACTCTTTCCACATCCTGACTCTCCTACGATGGCAAGTTTTTCATTACGGTGCAATTGAAATGAAACATCATCAACAGCATCATAATATGCATCATTTATTTTAAAGCCGGTATGCAGATTATTAACCTCTAATAATACATCCGTTTGATTCATAAAGTTTCCTCCAATGCTCACACTCAAGTGAGTAAAATATAATATTCTTAGTATAGGCAATTTAGCGTCTTATTTCAATTAAGAAATCAATATTGCTACTATTTATACCATAATTTATCAAAAATATAAACCAAAAAAGATAAATATTTTTTATGATAAAACATTAAAATATCCCTTTTAGCGATGATACTTTTTGTAACAACTGACTAAATTCATTTAAAACCAACAGAATATTTTAATTTTACCATACCTCTTTTTAAATGGGTACCCTATTTTAAATAAGAGATGTCAACAAATTATGCCCAGTTTGATAGATAATATGACATGTGATTTTCATTAAAACGCTTCTTCTGTATTTCGATGTTTCCTAATCATTATAGGACATTATTCTAGCTCAGTTAATATATATTCTGTATTCCGCCTGTTTCGTTCATATCATCATCGGACCAAGCATGGACTGGCACATATCAATGCTTTGGCACTTTAGTGCCTAGGCATTGAATAGCCAGACAAGTCCTGAGACCTTGGCTCAGGACGTTGCCCGATAATGATATGAACGAAACAGGCGGAATACAGAATATTTATTAACACTGCTAGAATATTTCCCTATGATACTATGAAGCACAACTTTCGGAATACAGAAAAACAAAGCAATATATATTAATTCTTTTCACAAAAAAACCACTCTTACTAAAGATAAACTTTAATAAGAATGGTTTTATTTTGATTAGATAGTGAATTATTAGAGGGGATTATTCTGCAGAAATGGTAACATCTTTCAAGTTAACATTACCTAATGCATCTGGTTCTAATCCTTCAATACCATCACGAACAACATAATTAGAAGTGTAGTAGTAAATTGGGATGACTGGCATTTCATCCATCATCACTGCTTCAGCATCTAATAACATTTGCGTTCTCGCTGCTTCATCTGTTTCTTGTGAGGCTCCATCAATTAAGTTTTTGAACTCTTCATTTTCCCAACCAGTATCGTTATTACCTTCATCAGCTGTACGATACATATTTAAGAAAGTAGATGGATCATTGTAGTCAGCAATCCAACCCATACGTCCAACTTCATAATTCAATGCTTGTAAATCTTCTAGATATACTTGCCATTCTGTTGATTGGATGTCTGCTTGAATACCTAAATTCTCAGCCCAACCTTGTTGGATATATTGCGCAATAGCAGAGTGAGCTTCAGAAACGTTGATAGAAATTGTGACATTGATTTCAGAAGGGTCATTGACACCTAATTCTTCCATCGCTGTCTCTAAATATTGTTGCGCTTGTTCAAAGTCAGCATCTTGGATATAACCGCGGTCTTCTTCAAAACCTTCCATCGTTGGAGGTACTAATCCTAATGCTGGGATTTGTCCGCCTTTTAAGATATTGTCAACAAGACCTTGACGGTCGATTGCCAATGCTAAGGCTTTACGCAAGTTTGGATTTTGTAATTGTTCGTTTGTCGTATTTAATTTATACCAGTAAATCGCAGCATATGGTACAGTTTTTAACTCATCATTTGCACGATACATATCGATCGCATCTAATGAAACCGTTCCATAAGGTGTTCCTAAATAATCTAAATTACCTGCTTGGAATTCCGCATTTGCTGTTGCTTCAGATTCGATGATTTGGATATCAACATTTTCTAACGCAACATTTTCAGCATCCCAATAATTTGCATTTTTCTCTAACACTAAATTCGCATTATGATTCCATTCTGCTAAATTGAATGGACCATTTGTAACATAATTGTCGCCAGCTTCAGCTGCCCATGCTTCACCATTTTCTTCAACTGTTCCTTGGTGAACTGGTAAGTAAGTATAGAATGATGTTAATTCTAAGAAATATGGTGTTGGGTTAACCAATTTAACTTCTAAAGTATAGTCGTCAACTGCAGTAACACCAACATCATCTGCTGAACCTTCACCACTATTAAATGCTTCTGCTCCTTCAATCGGATATAAAATTGAAGAATATTGTGATGCAGTTTCTGGATCTAAGGCACGTTTCCATGCATACTCAAAGTCATGAGCTGTAACTGGATCGCCATTTGACCATGTTGAGTCTTCACGCAATTTGAATGTCCAAGTTAATTCATCTTCTGATTGCTCCCAAGACTCCGCCACACCTGGTTGGATTTCACCATTCACATTATGTGTTAATCCCTCAAACACATTACGAATAATTGAACCAGATGTTGAATCTGTCGCTAAACCTGGATCGAGTGTTGGTGGTTCTGCCCCGATCGATAAAGCTAATGAGGTATTATCTTGTGCTGAAACAGCTAAAGATAAACCATTTAAAACGAGTGATAATACTAATACAAGACATGATAAGCCTTTCAGTATCTTCTTCATTTCTCTTCCTCCTCTAATATTTCTAATCTAAATATAACTGATTTACAAAAAATTTACAATGCTTTATTAAAATTTAGTTAAATTCGATGCCATTTATCGAGCTGTGTTTTCGTCGCAAAGACGAGATGATCTGGGTTGATTTCAAAGGTTTCGACGATTTCTTCCATTGTCTCTTCATGCGAATAAGGAATCCGTTGTCGTTTCGATTCTGAAATCGGATCTGGATTCGGTATCGCTGATAATAATGACTTCGTATAAGGATGAATTGGATGATTATAAATTTCATCCGCTGAACCAATTTCGACAATTTTACCGCGATACATAACCGCAATGCGGTCAGAAATATATTTCACCATGGACAAATCGTGCGCAATAAAGAGATAAGTTAATCCTTGTTCTCTTTGTAATTGTTTTAATAAATTGACGACTTGCGCTTGAATGGAGACGTCCAATGCTGAAATTGGCTCATCCGCGATAATTAATTTTGGACGCAATGCTAAGGCACGCGCAATCCCGATTCTTTGTCGCTGTCCACCGGAGAATTCATGGGCATAACGCTGCATATGTTCTTTATTAAGTCCAACGGATTCTAATAATTCACCGATGCGTTCATTACGTTCATTTTCATTGGTTAATAAACCATGAATATCAAAGGGTTCGCCAATAATTTCGCGAACGGTCATTCGCGGATTCAGTGAAGCATAGGGATCTTGGAAAATCATTTGAATTTCTTGCGCGAGATTCTTTTTCTCGCTAGAAGACATTTTCCCTGAAATCAATTTATCACGGTAATAGATTTCGCCATCAGTAATGCGATTTAAACCAATAATCGCACGACCAGTGGTTGATTTACCCGAACCGGATTCCCCAACTAATCCCAGTGTCTCCCCTTCATAAATATTAAAAGAAATACCATCCACGGCTTTGATGTGCACCCGTAAACACGGACATTAATATTAATTTAGTTTAAGCGGTCTTAAGCCTATACTCAATAGGCGAAAGGCCGTTTAATTTTGTTTTTATTCTATCATTATTATACCAATCAATATATTTCTCTATTCCTT
>JBHWOV010000006.1:0-4614 GCA_043424535.1 Aerococcaceae bacterium | reverse complement strand
ATGTATGGATAATTCTGTTATTGGATTGATTGAAATAGCGAAAGGTTTATTATCATGTGGTGTAACATCTTGGCTACCGACCACTCTAACCGATACTTATGAAAATATTTTAGCAGTATGTGAAACAATTGGTGAAAATTATCAAATGGTTGATGGTGCGAAGATTAAAGGAATTTTCCTCGAAGGTCCTTTTTTCACTGAAAAATATAAGGGAGCACAAAATGCGAATTATATGTCAGATCCTTCGATTGAAAAATTAGAACATTGGCATGAACAATCCAAGCATCTGGTAAATAAAATTGCAATTGCGCCTGAGCGAGATGGCGTTATTCCTTTTATCAAACATGCAAAATCATTAAATGTTCATGTTGCCTTAGCTCATAGTGATGCGCGTTATGAGGAAGCGCAAGCCGCGGTTGAAGCGGGGGCTTCGATTTTTATTCATACTTATAATGGGATGAGTGGCTTACATCACCGTGAACCAGGGATGGTGGGTGCAGCCTTAACTTGTCCGCACTGTTATGCTGAAGTGATTGCAGATGGCCATCATGTTCATCCGGCAGCAATTGATGTCGTTGTTCGGTCGAGAGGAATCGAAGAAACAGTGCTAGTGACAGACTGTATGCGTGCGGGTGGTATCGGTGAAGGCGAATCTCGTTTAGGAGAATATGAAGTCATTGTAAAAGACGGTGCTGCGACACTTAAAGAAGGTGGCAATTTAGCTGGTTCAATTTTAGAATTAATTGAATCTGTTCAGCATCTAGTACAATGGGAAATTGTGGATTTGCCGACAGCGATTCGCATGGCAAGTTTGAATGCTGCAAAATCAGTCGGCATTGAATCAGAATGTGGACGCATTGCCAAAAATTATGCTGCTGATTTTATTGTCATTGATGAAAAAGCCAATTTATATGCCACATATTTAGATGGGATCAATCGATACGAATAATTAATATTAAGGAGGTTGAATGTGTGCAATATGGTATTTTAACATTCGAAGAACCTCAGCCTGATACTAGTCGTAAGATTTTACATGTCGATATGGATGCCTTTTATGCAAGTATTGAAATGCGCGACGATCCATCATTGAAACATAAGCCAGTAGTGATTGCGCGACACCCGCGATTAACAGGGGGACGTGGCATTGTATCGACATGTAATTATGAAGCAAGAAAATATGGCATTCATTCTGCAATGTCTGCTGCGGAAGCCTTTAAACGTTGTCCTCATGCCGTATTTGTACCCGGACGGCATGATGTTTATCGAAAAGAATCACAACGTATTCATGCCATCTATCGGCAATATACAGATATTTATGAACCCGTTGCTCTCGATGAAGCCTATCTTGATGTAACAAAAAATAAAAAGAATATTGAGAGTGGGACCATTCTTGCAAAAGAAATTCAACAGCAGATCTTCGAAGAAACAGGTTTAACGAGTTCGGTGGGCGTTTCTTATAATAAATTTATTGCTAAAATAGCCTCCGATTATCGTAAACCATTTGGGATTACCGTTATTGAACCTAAAATAGCTGTTGATTTTCTTAAGACATTAGAAATACAACAATTTCATGGTGTCGGTAGAAAATCTGTCCCTTTATTTCATGAACTAGGTATTTATACGGGTGAAGATCTATATCAACAATCTTTAGAATTTTTAATGGACCATTTTGGTAAAATGGGATACTCATTGTATTTTAAAGTGCGTGGTATTCAAAATACACCGGTGAAACGAAATAGAGAGCGTAAATCAATAGGAAAAGAAACGACACTCAGTCAATTTCTAACAGAAGAAATTGAAGTGATGAGAGTGTTTGAACGTTTAACGCGTCAAGTGGCGACGAATTTAATTGATAAACAATTAAGTGCAATGACCGTGACCATTAAGATACGTTATGAAGACTTTGAAACCGTCACGCGGCAAATGAAACATGATGAAGGCATTCAACAATATGAGGATCTTTATCCATTAGTACAAGAATTATGGCAAATGCATGGCCACTTAAATAAAAGCATCCGTCTATTAGGTGTTTCTGTTTCAAATTTTGAAGATCAAGCGATTCAACAAATTCCATTACTTGATGATCTATAAAAGTCACATGTGACAATGGTTTGAGTAACTGTTATACTATTTTTAAATAAATAGCGTTTGGCTGAGGTGAAGTATGAGTAGGAAGCATGATCTAGTAATAAATTATATTGAGAGTTTACCGATAGGTACACGAATTTCTGTTCGTTCAGTAGCCAAAGAAGTAGGTGTGAGTGAAGGAACAGCTTATCGAGCCATTAAGGCAGCTGAAGATGACGGCTATGTCTCGACCATTGAGCGAGTAGGAACGATTCGTATTGAAAATCGCTCTCAAAATGCACCTGAAATGTTAACTTATGGTGAAATTGTTAAAATTATTGATGGAGAAGTCTTTGGGGGAGAAGCCGGTCTTGATCGTCAACTGAATAAATTTATTATTGGAGCGATGACCGAGGAAGCGATGATTAAATATTTTACGGCGAATTCTCTGATTATAGTTGGAAATCGTGAATCGGTTCAACAATTGGCTTTGCAAAATGACGTCGCTGTTTTAATTACAGGTGGTTTTGAAGCAAGTGAAGCGGTCATTGAAATGGCAAATAAATTTTCATTACCAGTGATTGGTACAACTTATGATACATTTGCGGTGGCGACAATTATTAATCGCTCGATGATTAATCAAGAAATTAAAGAAGAGATAATGACTGTCGAAGATATTTATTTACCAATTCAAGATACCATCGCTTTACAACCCACCGATACGATTTATGACTTCAATGAAGCGACGAATCAAACGGGTCTTACACGTTTTCCAGTTCAAAATAATGGTCGGTTAGTTGGTGTGATTACCGCAAAAGATGCGATTAGTCGTAATGAAGATACCTTGATAGAGCGAGTGATGACAAAACAAGTAGTGACAGTACAATTGCATATGAGTGTAGCGACTGCTTCACATAAAATGACTTGGGAAGATATTGAGATGCTTCCAGTTGTTGCTAATAATCGCAATTTATTAGGCGTTTTATCCCGTCAAAATGTTATGAAATCGATTCAAAATCAACAACAACAGCCCCAACTCGTTAATACGATTGAGGATAGTATTGTGGTGCAATTAGATGATTGTTCGAATTTAAATCAACTCAACTATCATTGGTCCACTGAAGTGCAACCACAAATGTTGAATAATATGGGAACGCTATCATATGGTGTCTTATGTGAGATGGTGAGCTACACAGCTATCCAATACTTGCATCAGGAAACGGAGTCTAATTATGTCGTTGAACGATTCGATTTACATTATTTCAATTTGCTACAATTAGGAAATACCTTACAATTTAGAGTCACGATTATCCATCGATCACGAAGGCAAGCATTGGTAGAAGTTGATGTGTTTCATGAAAACACAGCAGCGGCAAAAGCAATCATTTCTTGTCAAGCGATCGATACCTTATAGGAGTTATTATGTTAATTAAAAAAGAAGAAGTTAGCCAATTTATTGAATTCATTGAAAATTATGATACCATCATCATTCACCGACATGTACGTCCCGATCCAGATGCGGTAGGGTCACAATTAGGTTTAAAAGAATTATTAGCTTCAGCCTATCCTAAAAAGCGTTTATTAGCGGCTGGGAGCATTACAGAAGGTTTGTCATGGATGGGCGAAATGGACGAAGTAAAACCTGCTGATTATGATGATGCATTAGTTATTGTTACGGATACAGCTAATCAAGATCGCATTGATGGCAAATTTTATGATCAAGGGGCTAAGCTAATAAAAATTGATCATCATTTAATCGTTGACGCCTATGGTGATTTACAAATTGCTTATCCTGAGGCGACATCAGCTAGCCAGTTAATTACAGAAATTGCGATTCAATCTGAAGGTCATTTACCTTTAACCTTTGAGGCAAGTAAATTATTATATGCTGGAATTGTAGCTGATACAGGACGTTTCCTATATGATCCATCGCCAGAAACATTTGAAATGGCTATGCATTTAGTCACCCATCCGATCGATACACGAAAAATTACGGATCAGTTCTCTGAGAAAACCATCGAAGAAACACGCTTCCAAGGTTATGCCTCTGAGCATATAAAATTTTATGATGAAGGTGTGGCAAGTTTAATCATTACTCGCGATGTCATGCAACAATATGGGATAACGGAAGAAGCAACAAATATTGTGCTCAATATCCCTAGCAATGTCGCAGGAATGTACACTTGGGTGAATTTTATCGAACAAGAAGGCGATGACCCTAAATATCGTGTCCGTTTAAGAAGTAAAGGGCCAGCTATTAATGAGATTGCTGAAGCTCATGATGGTGGCGGTCATGCGATGGCAAGTGGCGCAAAAGCTAATTCAGAAGAAGAAATGGAAACAATTATTCAAGAATTGAAACAAGTGACCCAAAAATATTTACAGCAAAATACTTAATAGAAAAACTCCGCAATCAATTATTTTTATTGATTGCGGATTATTTATTATATAATTATATGATTGCTAATTGTCTTTTTGTCAGAAATAATAATATTAAGACTGATAGTCATACCAGCGTGTTCTATGTGCTTTTGTCAATTCATTGGC
>JBHWOV010000005.1:0-2834 GCA_043424535.1 Aerococcaceae bacterium | reverse complement strand
GTAATTGGCTATCTAATGCATAATGAGAGGGTAATTGCTCTCTCAATTCATAGAGCTTCAGTAATGCTTGGTCATAGTTTGCAGACGACAATTGAATAAATATATAAATTTCTGCGAGCGTCGAGTTTTCTAAAAAATATTCTTCGGAAATTGCATATTTTGAAATAACTGTTTTAATTTGGTCGATCGCTTTTGCTTGATAATATAGAGAGAGTATTTCTGTCATTGCTTCCGTCGATTGAGTGAGTTCAAAGCTTTTGGTAAAATAATCTAAGGCTTTTTGCTTACGATTATTTTTTGCTGCTTGATAACCTAGACGAAAAAATTTATCACCGTCACTTGGTAATTCAATGATATCTGTCACTTTATCACCTCAAATATCTTTTTAGGGGGAATTATGATTAAATTATATGTTGATGCTGCATTTAAACCAGCAACAAAAGAAATGGGCATTGGAATTATTATTCATCATCCATCCGAACAACCGAAGAACTTTAAATATTATATCAGTCATATCGAAGAAAATCATATCGCAGAATTCATTGCTTTATGGTGTGGATTAAAACTTATCCATTTACTAAAGTACAATAAAGAGTGGATACTGATTCATTCAGATAGTCAAATTGTGGTCGACTCGATTGAAAAGGGACATGTTAAAAATAAAGATTATCAATCATGGTTGACCTTAATTCAGCAGGAATTGGAAAAGATTGATCATTTTATCATTCGCCACAGCAATGAAAAGCAAAATGCGGGTGTTGATGCGATTGCTAAGCAAGCATTACATCAACAAGGTAAAGTAAAACAGCTAGTCATTTAATAAAATTTAAATGACTAGCTGTTTTATTTATTTAGTCGACCAATATTGATAATAATCGACTTTTAATGAGCCATTATAAAGTTTTCGTTTCTTGGTCGCAGGTTCTCCGTAAAAATGTTCAAATTGTTCATCACTAGATAAAATATATTTACTCCAAGTCGGCATATTTCGATAAATATCTCCCATTTGGCGGTACAATTCATGGACATCTTCTTCTGACAACATACGGTCACCATATGGCGGATTGGAGATTAAAATACCATAGTCCCGTTCTGGAACATAATCGCTCAATTGCATCTGTTTAAAGACAATATCTTGACCCACACCTGCTTTTTCTGCATTGTCTTTGGCGATTTCAATCATGCGATGATCAATATCGGTTCCTAAAATATCCAGTTCCGACTCATAATCGATGGCTGCTTCAGCTTCTTGACGAACAATTGGCCAGACAGCTTGATCGAGTAATAACCATTCTTCCGCAATAAAGGATCTTTTTAATCCTGGTGCAATATTGCGTCCCATTAAAGCAGCTTCAATTAGGATCGTTCCGGATCCACAAGTTGGATCATAAAGAGGGCGATTTTTGTGCCAAGTTGTTAGCATCACAAGAGCAGCAGCCATATTTTCCTTAAGAGGAGCGACCCCTTTGTGTTCCCGGTATCCACGCTTAAATAAACTCGATCCGGATGTATCGATTGTTAGGAGGACACGATTTTTTCGAATGGATACTTCAATGGGATATTTTGCTCCTGTCTCAGGTAAAAAAGTCTTTCGAGCATAAACGTCTTGCATTTTTTTACTGATTGCTTTTTTTACAATACGCTGGATATTTGGGACACTGTGTAATTGTGATTTGATGGATTTACCAGCTACAGGGAATTCAGCATCAAATGTCAGAATATCATCCCACGGTAGGGCATATGTTTGATCAAATAAAGATTCAAAACTCTTTGCTTCAAATTCTCCAAAGACAATTTTAATACGGTCTGCGGTTCTTAACCAAATATTAGTTTTGGCAATATCAGAAGCATCGCCTTCAAAGCGAACGCGTCCATTTTCTGTTTGTACTTTGTATCCCAAATCTTTTAATTCGCGTGCGACGATTCCTTCTATTCCTGCAGCAGCAGTGGCAATTAGAGAATACTTTGTCATATGTGACTCCTTTATATCATTATAAAAAAAGACTCTGAAATCAGAGTCAAACCTACGAATGTAAATTTCTATAAGCCATGTTCTGTCAATGATAAGTTGTAGGCCATCTTATCACCGGATAATCATCTATCTACAATTTCTTGTCTCATGCTTCAGTTGATTTCCTGGTCACATGAGTGCCCCTACCAAATTTGGGTTACTCGCTCGAGGGGTTTACCGCGTTCCACACAATTTATTTCTAAATTGTCTCGTCTCTGTGGCACTTTATAAGCACTCAGCCATCGTTCAATGAACATTAGGCTTTTAACTTGCCGTTACCATTAGGTACCTTAGCTTATTGTTTCGCTAAGCACGATCACTACAAACATCTCAGTTTGTGCGAGAATGGACTTTCCTCAGGTATTAGCTACCCGCGATTATCTGAAATTTACAATGAATCATTAATATTTTGTGTTTTGTGAATAGTCGACTGTGTCATCGGTATTTTCGATTTTTGAACCAAAAACATGCTTTTCAAGATTTGATAAACGTTTAAGAATATCGAAGTTTGTGACACCTGTTCCAGGTGCTGCAGGACTGTTTTTCTTCGATAGAGCTAATTGTTTCGTTAATTCATCAACTTTGCTAATCAATCTCTCATTTTCATTTTTAAGTGATGCAATATCTTTTTGGTAAGAATCATAATCACGTATAATACTATCTAAATATTCATCAACTTCTGCAGAGTTATATCCTCTAAAGGATTTCGAGAACTCCTTTTGAAGAATATCTTTTGCAGTTAAATTTTTTTCTGCCATGAAATCACCTCTAAATTTATGTTATAAGCGAATATTTTTTGTATAATAAGACTATCAAATAACAT
>JBHWOV010000004.1:0-22036 GCA_043424535.1 Aerococcaceae bacterium | reverse complement strand
CAACTGATTAAAAAATAGTGTGATTATTTGACCACATACAGAGGTAATATGTTAGAATACTTGAAATGTATGAGAAGTGCAGAAAAATAATATATAAAGGGGCGATTGTATTGTCGAGTCATACGCTTGAAGAAAAACCGTCATTAATTGACCGTGTGTTAAATGGTTTGAAGGAAATTTTTGCGCCAAACTTGGTTGCATTGACAGGTGCCGGGATATTAAAAGGGATTATCATTCTTTTATTAACTTTTGGTATTATTCAACCGGAAACAGCAGAACAATTTATTCTGTATCACATTGCTGATGCGGTATTTTATTTTTTACCGGTGCTGTTAGCTTATTCTTCAGCAAATGTTTTTGGAGCAAATCCAGTATTAGCAGCTTCAACGGCTCTGTTTTTAGTACATCCTAATTTTACTGAAGCAGCAACCACAATGAGTGGTGATTTCTTTGGTATTCCAGTGACAGATAATACTTATGTATCGTCTGTAATTCCAATCATTTTAATTGTTTGGGCACAAAGTTATATCGAAAAAATCGTTAATGGAATCTTACCGAAAATGGTTCGTGGGGTTTTTGGGCCGGTATTAATTCTAGCTCTTACAGGTATTGTAGGTGCTTTAGTCTTAGGTCCACTGGGATCATTCTTTGGTAATTTGCTCGGCGTAGGGATTGGTTATTTAAGTCAATATGCAGGCTGGTTAGTAAATGCTATTTTAGGTGGCTTTGGAATGTTCCTTATTATGGCTGGTGGCCATTATGCACTTATTCCGATTGCGACACAAAATTTAGCACAGACCGGTGCAGAAACATTAATGATGCCCGGTTTATTACCAGGAAATATGGCTATGGCTGGTATGGCTCTAGCAGTTGCGCTGCGTACAATGTATAAAGAATATAAATCATATTCAATTTCAGCTTCTGTCACAGCTCTCTTGGGAGTTTCTCAACCCGCATTATATGGGATTGCTGTTCCAATCAAGAAAGCGATGATTGCGGTTATTGCTGGCGGTTTTCTCGGTGGACTCTACGGAGGAATCGTTGGTTTAGAAGGATATGCTTTATCTGACCCAGGTATAGCAGCATTGCCTGCTTATATTTCTCCTGATGGAACTTGGGGGAACTTCATTCATGCCTTAATTACGATTGCGATCTCATTTGGCGTTTCATTTGTATTTACTTGGTTGAGTTTTAAACCACAAGATGAATTGCAAGAATCTGATATTCACGAAATTACAGCTGAATAATATAAAATAAACTGCTCAATGAACAATATTCATTGGGCAGTTTCGTTTATAATAATGTATGAGGTGAGATGATTATGCAGATAGATACATTATATTTTTTGATTGAACTGTCTGAAACGCAATCGTTAACACAAGTTGCACGTAAGATGAATATAACACCTTCCGCGTTAAGTCAAACGATTAGCCATTTGGAAGAAGAGTGGGGTCTTAAACTATTTAATCGCACTCCAGCAGGCACTTTTGTTACTGCGGAAGGTCAAGTGATGATTGAGTCAGCCCGACAAGTAATTGAGTCATATAGTTTCTTATTAGAACGTGTTAAATTATTGCATGAAAGACCAGAATCATCGCTGAAAATTGGCGTTAGTAATGAAGTGCCAAAATTTTTATTGGATTTGATGCTTCAATATCAAGAACAATATGAAGACTTTAAAATTGAAATTAGCGAATATCAAAGTAATGAAATCATTAAATTGATCGAGGAAAAAGCGTTAGATTTAGGACTCGTGTATGTAACAACAGGGCAACTGAAGCGATTATCACATTATCATTTTCATGAATTACAAAAAGATCAAATTAAATTATTTATGGGTCAGACACACTATTTAGCAAATCAAGAAGATATTGACTTGGATTTACTCCTTGAACAAGATTTTATTTTATTTAAAGATGAGCATATCATTGAAATGGTCAGAGAATTCCAAGTGAAATATGGCACAATAAAAATTATGACGACTACCTCCTCCATTCGAGTATTATTAGAAATGTTAACAAAATTTCAAGGTGTTTCATTTATTCGTAAGGAACAAATTAAACAAAATTTATTAGATGTTCCAGAGAATACTTTAATTGAAAAAGACCTTGAAATGCTAGAATATCACGATTTATCTTATGGATTAATTTATCGAAAAGATCATTTGTTTACTTCGCTAGAGACGCAATTCATGAATGAAATTAAACAATACTTCTATTAAGTTTAACTTAATGTTTATTAAAAATATCACTATACCTATTTTTAATCATCCATGTTAAATTATTCACATGAGATAATATAGGAGATGAAAAAAATGGCAAAAAAATTAACTGATAAAGTGAAATTTCGTAATGGTGGAGAATTAAATTACCGAATTGTCCAAGCGCCCATGCAAACATGGAGTGGATTAGACAGAGGACGTGTGTCCCAAGCAACAAAAGACTACTATGCTCGTCGTGCGAATTCTGCAGCGATGGTTATTACAGAATATTGTTATGTATCTGAGGCTGGCGGACCTGCACGTACAACTTCCACAACAGATCAACAATTAGGGATTTATGATGATGCGCATAAAGAAGGGTACGCCGAGATTGCTCAGTCATTGCAAAAAGACGGAAATTTAGCAGTGATGCAAATAGCTCATGCAGGTAGAGAAGCTAATTATAGAGGCAGACAAGGAGAACCAGTATATGCTCCAAGTGCGATTGATTTTTCTTTTCTTGACTATCCGTTAACAGAATTAACAAATGATGATATCGAGCAAATTATTCAAGATTTCGCTGATGCCACTAAGAGAGCGATTGATTTAGGCTATGATGGGGTAGAGATACATGGTGCGAATCATTATCTTCATCAACAATTTTTCTCGAAATTCTCAAATAAGAGAACAGACAAATGGGGCGGTAGTCTTGAAAATAGAATGCGCTTTGCAATAGAAGTAACACGCGTTGTTACAGAAACGATTAAAGAACATGCGCCTGAAGGCTTCATTGTTGGCTATAGAATTTCACCAGAAGAGATACATGGTTCAAATGAAGGATATTTAATTGCTGAATCAACGCAGCTCGTTAAGAAATTAGTCGAAACTTTTGAACTAGATTATATCCACGTTTCGATGGGGAAATATAATGCTACTCCTTTATCAGACGAAAAAACATATGCTGAGTATATGCGTGAAGTCATGGATGATGAAACAAAATTAATTGTTGTTGGGGATGTAATGAGCGAAGAAGATGCGCAAGATGCTCTGAACTACGCTGATTTAGTGGCAGTAGGAAGAGCTACATTAATCGATCCCGAATTTGGTGGAAAAATCCAAGCAAATCGTGGCGATGAAATTATTCGTGAAATCTCTCCAGAACAAATTGAAGAATCGAAATTAACGGATGGTATTGTCAATGTATTCTCGACGCCAGCTATGCAACCAATTTTACCTGGTAGAGAGAGTATTTATCATCTTCACAAAGGTGGCTTAGATGAATCAACGATTAAGGATGGTACAACGGCATCTTATAATATCGAAGAAGATTAATTTTTACAAAAATTGTGATATGAACAAGACTTTAATTGCGTAAGCGATTAAAGTCTTTTTAAATTAGGATGATTCTAATATGTTTAACTTTATTTTCACTATTGAAAGATTATGTTATACTAACAAGACATTACATTAATGACGTGAAAGAGGGGGCGTATCATGAACAAGAAAAGTTTAAAGTCAATTATGTTATTTGGTATTTTAGGGATATTATTTTTATTTAGTCGGACATTGCATATTAGTGCAGTAAGTTATCCGCAAACAATTGAACATTACTCAGGAGAAACGGAATTGGTGAAACGACCTGAGAGTATCGTCGTCTTAGACTATGCTGCATTGGACACACTAGATGCATTAGGTGTAGGTGATCGAGTAACAGGTATCATTCAAGGCGAATTACCTGAATATTTAGAAGAATATGGAGAATTACCAACGATTGGTACCGCAAAGGAAATTGATATTGAAGCCATTGCTAAATTACAACCTGATTTAGTGGTGATTGGCAATCGTCAAAGTGAAGATTATGCTCTGTATCAAGAATATTGGCCAACGATTGATGCAACAGTATCTTGGACTGATTTATCGCCTGAAGATACTTATACTGATCGAGTTTTAGCATCAATTGATTTATTGGGCA
Source organism: Aerococcaceae bacterium (assembly GCA_043424535.1). Lineage (GTDB taxonomy): Bacteria > Bacillota > Bacilli > Lactobacillales > Aerococcaceae > DSM-111022. The sequence goes on along the minus strand of JBHWOV010000004.1, from coordinate 17,864 downwards.
GAGCGACAGACACGCAAGAAAACAGTGATGTTTTACAAGAAGAAATTCGTGAAAAGGTATCTGCTTATAATGATTTAGGCGCAGACTTAGGCCAAGCAATGACCTTGATGAGTAATGGAGGAGAAGTAACCATGTATTCGGAAGCTTCCCGATTCGCACCGATTTATGAAGTCTTTGGCTTTGAGAAACCAGATATATCAATTACTGATCAAGGTGCTCATGGCATGAAAATTTCTTTTGAGACAGTGCGTCAACAAAATCCTAATTGGATATTTGTTTTAGATCGCGATCAAGCAGTTGGTAGAGAGTCTGAAGCACAACCAGCAGAACAGGTGATGGATAATCCTTTAGTTCATAGTACCAATGCTTATCAGAAGAACCAGATCATTTATCTCAGCCCGCAAGAATGGTATTTGATTATGACTGGGGCACAAAATTATCAAAATATCCTCGATGAAATTGCAGGATATCTTCAATAAAAAAGCGTTTATAAGAAAGCGTGAATCCATGCAAAAAAAGACCGTTAAAGGGTGGCATTATCTTAGTGCTGTCCTTCTTTTATTCATATTGTGTTTAGTCTCTTTGTCGCTAGGGACAGAAGAAGTATCATTATTATCTTTCATACAAGGAGAAGCAACAGATTCTGCCCGTGAAGTAATCTTTGTTTCAAGGATTCCACGGACGATTTCATTAATTTTATCAGGGAGCTCACTTGCGATTGCAGGGTTAATGATGCAGTCATTTGTACAAAACCGTTTTGTAGAGCCCGCTACAACAGGAGTTACTGAATCAGCGAGTTTAGGGCTTTTAATCGTCACTTTGTTAAGGCCAGAAATGCCATTGATGGGGAAGATAATCTTTGCAATTTTATTTGCGATGATTGGATCTTTTATCTTGATTACCGTAATCAATCGAATCGGTAAAGGGCATTTAGTTGTTGTCCCATTAATAGGAATGATATTATCAGGTATTATAGGAGCAATTGGTAACTTTTTGGCTTGGCAATTTAATTTGCAGAGTGTCCTTCAATCGGTCAATATGGGTGACTTTTCTGGTGTTCTTCAAGGACGTTATGAAATGATCTATATTGAACTGTTTTTATTATTGGCAGCCTACTATTATGTTGATCGTTTTATGATTGTTGCATTAGGTAGAGATATTGCGACCAATTTAGGGATCAATTATAATCTGTTTATTTTGATTGGCTTAGCATTTGTTGCCTCTATTTCAGCTATTTCATTGGTGATAGCTGGCTCTTTACCTTTTCTGGGAATTGTTGTACCGAATATAATATCTTTATTTTTTGGAGATAACTTAAAGCAAACTTTGCCACTCGTCGCTTTAGGCGGAGCGATTCTGTTAACAGTGAGTGATATTATCAGTCGCCTAATTGTCTATCCTGCAGAAATTCCTGTTGGAGTAGTGATTGGAGTGCTGGGTTCGGGTATGGTTTTAGTGTTGTTACGCTATTATATTGATGAACGTGGATGATAGAAAGTTAGGTTAATATGAAAGAAGTAATCACACTGTTTCGAGCAGATCGAAGAACCATTCATAAACAATTGCTATTGTTAGCTATACTGGCAGTGATAATGGTATTGATTTTTTTGTTTTATGACTTGGATATGGAAATACCAATGATTGTTTCACTTAGAGTGAATCGGCTATTAGGATTATTAGTAGTTGCAGTGAATTTAAGTATTTCAACTGCTTTGTTTCAAGGGATTACGCAAAATCCAATTTTAACTCCGAGTGTGATGGGTTATGAAGCCATTTATTTGGTCATTGTTACGTTGATGCTATTCTTTAGAAATAGCCTTAATTTGCCGACGGTATCTCCGACGATAATGTTTGTTATTCAACTTATCTTAATGATTATCATCACAGTCAGCTTATATTCAGTGCTTCTTCGACGCACGAATACACGTGTATATTTATTATTATTATTAGGTTTAATTTTGGGAACTTTTTTGCGTAGTATTGTATCAATGCTTACAGCAGTGATGGATCCTAATGAATTTATTATTGTTCAAGATGCCCAAATGGCAAGCTTTAGTTTACTAGATAAGCAGTCCCTCATATTATCTATTGGAGTGTCAGTGATCAGCTGGATTTGGATCTATTATTATCGGAATCATTGGAATACATTATTTTTAGGGCGAGATTTAGCGATCAATTTAGGTATTGATTATGCAAAAGCGGTAAAATTTTGTTTAATTCATATTGCAGTACTCGTTGCTAGTGCGACGGCATTAGTTGGGCCATTGATGTTTTTTGGTTTGTTGAGTACTCAATTGACCGTTTATTATTTGAAAACAACAGAGGTTTCTTATTTTTTACCAGCTTGTAGCTTAATGGGAATCATTTTGTTAGTTGGAGGCCAAGGTATATTAGAACATATCTTCAATCAAGCGACAATGTTACCGGTGATACTCGAGATATTCGGAGGAATTATTTTATTATTGATGATTAGGCGAGGAGTGAAGCAGTGATTCAATTATCTGATCTTTCCATCAGTTATCAAGACCATGTAGTGATTCAAGATTTAAATTTAAAATTACCTGAAAATCAATTGATTGCATTAATTGGATCGAATGGTGCTGGAAAGTCGACCCTATTGAGTTCAATTGGCCGCATAACTCCCATTGATTCTGGAGAAATTGTTATTGACGATCAAAATATTACCGACTGGTCTACAGAGGAATTAGCTAAAACAGTTGCTTTCCTTAAACAAGAGCAACAGTTAGTGATGCGTTTGAAAGTGTTTGATCTGATTCTTTTAGGGCGATATCCTCATAGCAAAGGCCATTACAATGAAGGGGACTTCCATATTGTGGCACAAGTATTAAATTCCTTAGACTTAGCGCCTATTGCAGATGAATATTTAGATCAATTATCTGGTGGTCAGCGGCAGCGTGCATTTATAGGGATGATTATGGCCCAAGATACGAAATATATATTATTAGATGAGCCGGTTGCATCATTAGATATGCGTTATAGTCGAAACATGATGCGTTATCTTAAGAGGTTAGTCCAAACTGAAGACAAGAGTGTCGTGATAGTCCTACATGACTTGAATCTTGCACTTGGTTATGCTGATTATCTAATTGCGATGAAAGATGGAAAAATTATCGATCAAGGAAGTGTCAGTGATATTGCCACTCCAGAATTATTCAGTCAATTGTATGACTGTGAAGTGACGGTGTCGACAATTAATGGTCGAAAAGTTGTGTATCCAGAATTATAGTTTACTAGACCCTTCGGGGTCTTTTTTTTATTATTATTGACTTTTAAATTTAAGCCATATCTTTTGGGAAAATAATAGGATTATGGTAGTATCACAAGGTACAATTACTCAATACTTTTAAGAAATGAGGCTACTTAATGATAGAATTTGACAATGTATCGAAAAGTTATGGAGATCAACAAGTTCTAACAGATGTTTCCTTTGAAATTGATGAAGGAGAATTTTTTGTCTTAGTTGGTTTATCGGGTTCCGGTAAAACAACATTATTGAAGATGATTAATCAATTGGTCACTCCTGATGCAGGTGAAGTTTTGATTGAAGGCCAATCGATCAAACAATGGAATTTGCGAGATTTACGATTGCAAATAGGCTATGTGATGCAACAAGGAGCATTATTTCCTAATTTGACCGTTCAAGAGAATATTTCCTTAATCCCGAAAATGAAAGGTTGGACAAAACAACAAATTAATGAAGCACTAACTAAACTAATGCCTAAAATCGGTTTAGAACCAGATCAATATTTATCAAAATATCCCGAACAATTATCCGGAGGCGAAAAACAACGGGTGGGTATTTTGAGAGCAATCATTACTGAACCTAAAATTATATTAATGGATGAACCCTTTTCAGCGTTAGATCCACTAATCCGACGTGATCTACAACATTTAACGAAAGAATTACATTCTGAATTAGGTATAAGTTTTGTATTTGTAACGCACAATATGCGTGAAGCAATTATGTTAGCTGATCGGATTGCGATCGTTCAGGAAGGACAATTAGTGCAAATCGATCATCCTGATAATATTTTGAAAGCACCTGCCAATGATTTCGTCTATCGTCTATTCGAAAGTGAGGATCTAATATGAGTGATTTAATCCGTCAATTTCAAGAAAGGTTTCCTGAATGGGTCAGTGCACTATTTGAACATTTACAAATTTCATTAGTAGCAATACTTATTGCGATATTGATTGCGATTCCTGCAGCTATTTTCGTGATGCGCCACCAGAAAGCCAAGGAATTTGTCTTACAGATGACAGGGGTCTTCCAGACGATACCGTCGCTTGCTCTATTAGGTTTGTTTATTCCGATTTTAGGGATTGGGCGAGTGCCAGCCATTGTGGCATTAGTGATTTATGCCATTTTCCCGATATTGCAAAATACGGTCACTGGATTTGAACAAATTGATCCCGTTTTAGAAGAAGCTGGGACGGCATTTGGAATGAGCCGCAAGGAAAAGTTACTAACATATCAAATCCCACTCGCTATGCCAGTCATTATTTCTGGAATTCGTACGACCACAGTCTTGATTATAGGAACGGCGACACTAGCAGCTCTGATAGGTGCTGGTGGCTTAGGATCCTTTATTTTATTAGGGATCGACCGAAATGATTCCGCGCTTATTCTAATAGGAGCAATCAGTTCGGCATTGTTAGCCATTATATTTAATGCGTTATTAAAACGTGTTTCTCGTTTACCGTTAAAACACATGGCTATATTATTTTCAGCTGTTGTGCTATTAACGGGGGCATCATTCATGCCGCAAGTTATGCAATCTGGTGGTCAAGATACTTTAGTAGTTGCGGGGAAATTGGGTGCTGAACCTGAAATTTTGATGAATATGTATCAACAATTAATAGAACAAGAAACTGATATCAAGGTCGAGATTAAACCTAATTTCGGTAAGACTTCTTTTCTGTATGAAGCATTAAAGTCTGGTGATATTGATATTTATCCGGAGTTTACGGGTACGATTGTTGCATCATTATTAGAAGATGATATTTCTTTAGAATCGGATCCAACAGCAGTTTATCAGCAAGCAAAAGACGGGATTTATGAACAAGATGGTCTAATATTATTAGAACCAATGGCGTATCAAAATACTTATGCACTAGCGGTGACTGAAACATTTGCGAAAGAAAATCAACTCGAAACAATCAGTGATTTGAACCGCGCGGAAGATCAAAGTCGGGCAGGTTTTTCACTAGAATTTGCGGATAGACCAGATGGTGGCGTAGGTTTACAAGAAGTGTATGGGTTGGATTTGGCTGTTTCAACGATGGAACCGTCACTTAGTTATAGCGCGATTGCTACTAATGATGTGCAAATCATTGATGTTTATTCCACTGATAGTCAAATTATTGAATATAATCTGACATTATTAGAAGATGACAAACATCTTTTCCCGCCTTATCAAGGAGCACCATTAATGAGAGAATCAACATTAGAGGAATACCCAATGTTAGAAGATATTTTAAATCAATTGGCAGGTAAAATTACGGAAGAAGAAATGCAACAGATGAATTATGCTGTCAATGTCGAAGGCCAAAGTCCTCAAGATGTTGCACGCAATTATTTGGACTCTATTGGATTGCTAAAACAATAAGAATCATTAAGTGTGGCTGAATTAGCCACACTTTTTTATTTTTTAAAACTAAAAGTAAGGTTTTAAGATTTAAGCAATATTTTTTGATTTATAAGCCGTCTATAATTTCAGATTATAGATTCGATTATCAGTTTGTATTTGTAACCGTTAACAATCAACAGTATATTAAATATATTACAAGAAGGAGGTTTTGTGATGGAAAGAAAAGTTAATCGTTGGATTATATTGTTGGCTGCTATTATTACAAATTTATGTTTAGGAGCAGGATATGCATGGTCTGTTTTTCAGGCGGCATTATTAGATGCCAATCCTGATTGGTTACAAACTCAAACAGCTGTTGCGTATTCTATTTCTTTTGCGATGGTCCCATTAGGGATGATTATATTTGGGCCAAAGGTCGATCAAAATGGACCTAAACGCTATGTGTTTCTTGGCGGAATATTATTCGGATTAGGGATGTTTTTAACCGGATATGTTCAATCCATACCGATGTTATACGCTACTTATGGAGTGATTCTTGGTTTAGGAATTGGTTCAGCTTATGGTGCAGCAACGTCCGTTGCATCAAAATGGTTCCCTGATAAAAAAGGATTGGCTGGAGGACTAACAGCAGCCGGATTCGGGCTCGGACCGATTATTTTTGCACCCGTTGTTACATGGATGTTGGAAACGCGAGATATCTACTCAGTTTTCAAAATTCTCGGTGTCATTTTATTAGTCGTTATCTGTGGTTCATCATTCTTCATGGAAAAAGCACCTGTTGTTGAAACAAACACTGGAACGGTTGCTCCTGAAGGAAAAAATTATAAAGAAATGCTTAAAGAAAATAAATTCTGGTTATTATGGGCCATTTATACACTCGGAGCTACGGGTGGAATGATGATTATATCATCAGGTGCCTCGATCGCTACGAATTATGCCCTAGGTAATCCTGTGACAATCGTTATGCTTGTTTCAATTGCGAATACTTTTGGTCGTATTTTCTGGGGTTCTGTTTCAGATCGTATCGGTAGATATCCGACAGTTATTGCGATGTTCATTGTTATTGCTGTAGGATTATTCTTGACAACACTCACTCAAACTCTCGGATCCGTTGCCGGTATTGCAGGTCTAATGATGGTCGGTTTATCATTTGGTGGCTTCCTTGGCTCATTCCCTGGAATTACTGCAGAAAATTGGGGCGTTAAACATGCAGGAACCAATTATGGATGGATGTTTACAGCGTACGGTGTTGCGGCTGTCTTTGGACCAACGATTGGATCCATGATTTTAGATCAAACTGGATCATATACAACCGCCTTCTTCATCGTTATTGCGATGGCATTGATTGGAATTGTGTTACAATTATTTTACTTAAAACGATATAAGAATAGTTAAGAAAGGAGAGATAAGAAATGGAAGAGATTCTTCCGAATATATACACCTTTCAAGTTGAGTTACCGCAAAGTCCATTACGAGCAATCAATCTTTATGTCATTAAAGATAATGACCGGATCGTTTTATTTGATACGGGTTTTAATCGCCCAGAATGTCAAGAACAATTACTCGATCAATTGGCTTATTTTGAAAAACCTCTCGAAGACTTTGAATTAGTGCTGACACATATGCATTCCGATCATACAGGGTTGACACATTTGTTTGCTGATAAAGATTGTCCAATATATACCAGTAAAATAGATGGTGATATCGTCAATGCCATGGCTGAAGGATCTTATTGGGATATGATGTTAGGATTTCGTGATTTATATGGAATGGAAAAAGACGAAATTACAATTGAAGATAATCCCGGTTATCGCTATCGTCTGAGAGAAACATTTGATTACCAAATATTAACACCAGGCGACACCTTTGAGATTGGTGATTATCAATTTACAGTCTTAGATCTTAAAGGACATACTCCAGGACATATAGGTTTTTATGAAGCGAATAAAGGATTTATATTAAGTGGCGACACTGTCTTAGATCCAATGACTCCCAATATTACTTATTGGGGTGAAAATGAACCTAATATTTTACAATCATATATCTCAACACTTTCTCGCTTAAAAGAACTTAATCTCAATTTAATGTTAGCGACACATCGTAAACCAATTGATACACCCAATCAGCGTATCGATGAATTGATTGAACATCACCAAGAACGACTCCAAGAAATTATTGATGTGATGAAGACAAATCAAGACTATACTGTACGTGATGTGGCTAAACAAATTAGTTGGCGCATTAAAGCTGATCATTGGGATGACTTTCCTAAAGGACAAAAATGGTTCGCAGCGGGAGAAACGCTAGCACATCTTGACTATCTCTACCATCATGGTTTTATTCAACGCACTGAACAAGAGGGCACTTTCATTTTTAGAAATCCCCACCAAAGCATTGACATACCATTACCAGTGGGAGACTAAATGAGAGGAGCAAATCATCATGGAAATTATTCAGATGTATTATTTTTATCATATTGTAGATAACAATTTTAATTTATCATTAACGGCGAAGCGATTACACATTTCGCAACCAGCATTAAGCCAATTCATTAATCAATATGAAGAAGCCAATGCGATTGATTTATTTGTTCGTGAAAAAGGGCGATTAGTGGGTCTCACTGAAGCAGGTAAAAAAGTTTACGATTATGCAGTACAAATCACGAACATGTATGAACAGATGGAAGATGCGATCAAACAAGAATCCCTGAAACAAAAAGGGGGGATACGCTTTGGATTACCGTCGTTAATTTTAAGAGTGTATTTTTCAGAATTATTTCCTAAGATGATTCAAGATAATGCAGGCATGAATCTGCAATTAGTTGAAGATGGCTCAAATGAGTTGCGTGAGCAATTAAATCGTGAAAATCTGGACATTGCGATATTAATCGAACCAACAGATTTAGACGATGAAAAATATGAACAAACTATTATCCAAATAGATGAAATGGCAGCTTTCATGGCGGCCGACCATCCTTTAAATTCTCTAGATAAACTCGAATGGACTGATTTACAAGGTTACCCTATCGCAACATTCAATGAGAATTATATTACGTATTCATTGTTATGGAATAAACTAGATCAAGTAGGATTAACTGAACAAATTCGATTTACAGCTTCCGCTTGGGACTATCTGATAGAGATGACCAAAGACACAAATATCGTAACCATATTACCTCGTCCAATATCTAAACATTTAGTAGAGGATGACTTTGTGGTTAAGCCATTTTATGACTCAATTCCATTCAACTTTTACTTATGTCGTCCACGGAAGAAACGATATTCAAGTTTAGAAGCATCCATATATGAACAAATTCTCGCTTATTTTTATCAAATTAATGAACAATAAGTGACGGGAGCAGCCACTCCCTCCCTTGACGATGAAAACGTTTTCAAATAAAATAGAATATAAGGACATTAGCTATTGTCTTAGAGGGGGAATTGGATGTTAATTAAGTTGGAGGATGAATGTGAGCGTCAAGATTATATAGGAAGTGTTGTGAGATTAGCCCATGCAAAATAGAGTATTTAACCAATATCTCAATGATTGTCGGAAAACTTCACCATTATTACAATGGTTTGAGAATCAGGATCCAACGATTTTTCAAGAAGCTGCGAAACAATACGATCAAGCAGGAATATATCCGAATGATTTAGTGCAAGCAATCATACAGCAACCTATTTATGATAAATATCTCACTGGCCAGCATCAATTTCAAAGTCGGTTAGAATATTATGAATTCATGCGTGAAGTAGCTGCGCTTTTTCCATCGCTAGCTTCCCTTATAGCGATTCAATCGGATTATATTTTATATTCATTGAGTCGCTTTGCGAATGACAATCTCAAACAAGAATATTTGAATCCAACTTTGGATGGTCAATTAATTGGAGCTTTTGCTTCCTACGAACATGAAACCATTTCTCAGCTAGATCGAATGAAAACGACAGCAGAAGAAAGAGAAGACACCTATTTGATAACAGGGATTAAAAATATGGTATCGCTTGCAGATGTAGCGGATTTCTTTATTGTCGTCGCAAAATGCCACACAGGTGATTTAGGATTATTTATTGTCGATAAAGACACTGAAGGACTGACCATTGGTGAATTGACAGAAGTAGGGGGACGTCAAGCGTTCCCGGTATTCCCGGTCATCTTTGACAATGTTGTCGTGCCAAAAGAGAAACGCATTTTGGGTGCTTTATCAGGACTAGAAATGTTAAAGGAAATTCGTAAACAGCTGAAAAAATCGATTACAGTAATTGCTTATGGAACAGCATCTGGTGTTTTGGAGATGGGAGAAACTTATTTACGTCAGGACCGTAATCTCGGTCGCCCTTTAATTGCGAGTCAAACCATTCAGGAAGACTTATCTTCGCTTTATATGGAGATGTCTGTTTTAAAGCCTAACATTCATCAAATGATTTTGGAGAATGTTAATACAGAAGTTGAACTTGCCATACTCAAATATAAATCTTGTGCTTTAGCTGTGAATATGAGTGAAAAATTATTGCATTTATCCGCAGGATCAGGAGCCAAAGACCAAGCGGAATTCGCTCGCTATTATCGTGACGCTCATATGTTAACAGATTTTGGTGGCAGCCCGAAAACACAGATGAAAATAATATCCCAATTATGGGAAGATACATCAAAAAATAAATAGGAGGAAAAATGATGTTAGAAACATATAAAAAGTTATACCAAGAAAAATTAGTAGAAACAGCTGAAGAAGCAATTGAAATCATCGAACCAGGTGAAGGTTTAGTTTATCCTCTAGGTGCTGGTGAACCACCTACATTACACAAAGCATTAGCAAATTATGAAGGTTTAGATAATAACCGTCTCTATACAATGTTAACGATGAATCCAGTGATCAATGTTGGACGTGAAAAATTAACACACTATTCATTTTTCTTAAATTCACCAGACCGTAAACCATTTAATGAAGGAGAAACGGAACTTATTCCATGTAATTTCTCTAAAATTCCAGAAATTCTTCATGAGCGTGAACCAGAGCCAGTCATTATTGCATTGGTATCTCCAATGGATGAAAATGGTTATTTCTCACTAGGAGTCGGCGTATCTTATGTTGGACCGCAAATTCCGCACGCGAAGAAAATTATTCTAGAAGTATCAGACAAGATGCCAAGAACATTTGGTATTATGAATGAAATCCATATTAGCCAAGTTGATAAAATCATTGAAACAAATGTCGATTTACCAGAATTACCAGAACCAGAATTAACAGAAGAAGATATCAAAATTGGTAAATATGTCGCTGATTATGTCAAAGATTATGACACGATTCAAATCGGAATCGGTGGTATGCCGAATGCGGTAATGAATGAGCTGGTTAATGCTAAAGGTTTAGGACTCCACTCAGAGATGTATACTTCTAAAGCACAATACCTTGCTGAAGAGGGAGCCTTAACAAACGAACACAAACAAAATTATGTTGGTAAATCAATTGCCACCTTTGCCTTAGGTCCACGTAAAATGTATGATTTCATGGACAATAATCCAACAATTTTCATGGTACCATGTGATATTTCTAATGGTTTGAAATACATTGGTGAGCACAACCATTTTGTATCCATTAATGCTGCAGTGCAAGTAGATATACTTGGGCAAGCGAACTCCGAAAAAATTGGATCAAAATACTACTCATCTACTGGAGGTCAAGCAGACTTCGCCAAAGGTGTAACCTTATCAGAAGATGGTCGTGGCTTTATCTGTCTGAAATCAACCGCTAAAGGTGGTACTGTATCAACGATTGTTCCAACATTGGATGATGGTGCTGTGGTTACAACAAATAAAAATGATATCGATAAAGTTGTGACAGAATTCGGTGTGGCAGAATTACGCAATAAAACAATTAGCGAACGTGTGGAAGCATTGATCGCTATTGCACATCCTGATTTTAGAGATGAATTAACAGAAAAAGCTAAAGAAATGGGTTATTTAGCTTAATTTTAAAAGAGGTTGTATAAAATACAACCTCTTTTCACACTGTAGATTATAAGGAGATGAAAAGAATGGATAAATTTAAAGCTTATGTCGTTCGTGAAGAAAATAAAGAAATCGTTCATCAATTAGAGATGATTACTACCGATAAATTATCAGAAGGTGACACACTCATCAAAGTAGCATATTCTTCAATTAACTATAAAGATATGCTTGCACTTGAACCTAAAGGGGGCGTTATCCGTAATTACCCAATGATTCCTGGAATTGATTTGGCTGGAACGGTTATTTCATCTGAATCAGAAGAATATCAAACAGGAGACGCTGTGCTCTTGACAGGTTATGGATTGGGAACAGTTCATACTGGCGGTATCTCTGAAGTTGCCCGTGTACCACATGAATGGTTAGTGAAATTACCAGAAGGACTGGAACTGAGAGATGCGATGATTTATGGAACAGCTGGATTTACGGCTGCTCTATCTGTCGATGCTTTAGAACATCAAGGAATGACCGTAGAAGAACAACCGGAAATTCTTGTTACCGGTGCGACCGGTGGTGTGGGCAGTGTGGCGATACAAATTCTTCACCATTTAGGTTATGAAAATATCACAGCCACAATTCGCAAAGATTATCAAGAAGAAAAAGCCCGTGAATTTGGAGCGACAAAGATATGGGATATTAGAAATTTAGAATCGAACGGTCGCCCATTGAACAAACGTGAGTTCAAATATGTAGTTGATACTGTTGGTGGCGAATTAACAGCTGATGTCCTCACTAAAGTAGATGAATATGGAAGTGTAGCTATCAGTGGGAATGCTGGTGGAGCTAAATTAGAAACGACTGTATTACCATTTATTTTAAGAGGTGTTAATCTACTAGGGATCAATTCCGTAGAGATTTCACATGAAGATCGTGTCCGCATCTGGAATAAATTAGCCACAGTGTGGAATGTCATTGATAAATTACATCATCAAGAAGTATCATTAGAGGAATTCAATCAAGTAACAGAAGATCTCAAAGCAGGGAAACATCTAGGACGTACGATTGTTAAAATGATTGAAGAATAAATTGAATAGTCGATAGAGCAAAAGAGGTGTGTAAGCACCTCTTTTTTATTTCAAAAATTAAACTATAAAGTCGAGTGATGTTGATTGAAATCGTTCTCTCAATCCGATAGGATGAAAGAAAAGAAGGAGAGGATGAAAATGAACGCATTACAACAGTTATTAAGTCAATTAAAGGAATATCAATGGATTAATTTAACCCATGATATCACCAAAGAAATGCCACTATACCAAGCATTTGAGCCTTTGGTTCCCAATATAATTACAACTTTAGAAGAAACAGGCTCAGATAATCGGACCTATACATTAGCGACATCTCATGGAACACATACGGATGCGCCCGCTCATTTTATGCCTGGGGGACGTACCTTTGACGACATCGATTTAAAAGAACGTGTCTTGCCACTGTGTGTGGTTCATATTGAAGATAAAGTTAAAGAAGATAATGGATATGCGGTAACGGTAGAGGATCTGAAAGCATGGGAAGAGAAACATGGTCGCTTTCCTGAAGGATGTTTTGTAGCGCTATCTACAGGCTGGTATCATATGGCAGCAGATCAAGAAACCTTCGAAAATCGCAATGACGAAGGCGTTGAAGTAACACCGGGGTGGTCAATTCCTGCTTTGGAATTTCTTAGCCGTGAACGACAAGTTCAAGCAATTGGTCATGAAACACTGAATACAGATTCTGGAGTCGAAGCGGCAGCTTCTGACGCACCACTCCCATTACCTGCGCAACGTTACTGGTTGAATGAAAATAAATATCAAGTAGAGATGTTGAAGAATTTAGATAAATTACCTGCAACTGGTTCAATTATATTTGTGACACTTCCGCATGTTAAAGGAGCGCCTGCCTTTCCTTCAGAAGTTTGGGCGGTAGTGGCGAAAAAAGAGATTTAATCTAATAGTTTTAAATTTTCAATTGAGGAGGATATCATGTTCGAAGCGGTAATATTTGATATGGATGGAGTCATCGTTGATTCTGAGCAATTTTATTTTCAAGCAGCAAAGATAATTATGGATCAAGAGGACTTTTATATGACCGATGAATATTTCGGCTCATTTACTGGTACAACAGATGAATATACTTGGCGCACGATAAAAGATGATTATGATTTACCAAATTCAGTCAATCATTATTTAGAACGTGTAGCTGATATTGTCGAAAGACTAAAAGAAGAACAAGGACTCACTTTTTATGAAGGAGTGAAGTCTTTTATTCAGACACTACATCAGAAAGGATATAAGTTAGCAATCGCTTCTTCCTCAGGAATGGATGATATTCAGACAGTTGTTTCAACACTAAGGGTAGAGGAGTATTTTGATGAATTGGTTACGGGCGAATGGTTCGAAGAGTCAAAACCACATCCTGAAATCTACATCGATACTGCTAGAAGACTTGAAACGGATCCTAACAAATGCTTAGTGATTGAAGATTCACACAATGGTGTTCGTGCAGCGAAGAGTGCAGGGATGACCTGTATTGGTTATGTCGATCCGAAATATCCTCCTCAGGATTTAAGTCTTGCAGATGCGATTGTATCAGATTTTAATGAGATAACAATTGATGCGTTGGATGGATTGACATAGATTAGTGATAGATATTAAACTGAGCCAAGAATGGATAATTAAAATAATATGTTGGAGGTCGTCATGTCTATAAAATTAATTGCTATTGATATGGATGAAACATTTTTACGAAGTGATAAGAGTTATGATCGCGAGCGTTTCGAAGCGATTTTTGCTGAATTGAAAAGAAGAGATATTATATTATTAGTTGCTAGTGGAAATAGTTATCATCAATTGGTTGAACAATTTGATGAATCGATTTTACCAGATCTGTATTTTGCAGGTGATAATGGCAGTTTTATTGTAAAAGATCAGAACGTATTAGAGACCTGTGGAATGGAACGCGATTTATATCTTGAGATCGTTGATTTTATTCAAGAACACCTTGGTAATAGTTATTTTGTTTCAACTGGTATGGAATCGTATATTCTAAATAACAGTCCTATTTATGATGAAGCTAAAATATACAATGGAATACTGCACGTAATTAATGATTATCGAGAAATACCAAAGGATAAGGTGGCCTATAAAATCTCGATTCATAATGAAACGGATGATAGTTTGGCTGATAATAAAATATTCACTAAAGAAATAAATGAACGCTTTCCCGAAGTCTTTTCAGTTACAAGTGGGAATGTCTTCATCGATATAATAAATAAAGATAGTGGCAAAGGTCATGCAGTAAAATATTTACAGAATAAATACGATATTTCTATTGATGAAACAATGGTATTTGGCGATAGCATGAATGATTTGAGCATGGTGCCTCGAGCAAAATATTCATTTGCGATGGCTAATTCTGATCCTGACTTTATGAAGCATTGTAAATTTAAAATAGGAACGAATAATGAGCAAGCGGTGCTGGATACGATAGAGGCATTTTTGAGTGGGGAATTAAATTTAGAGTTGAAAGAGAACACATAAAAAGTGAAAAAATATATAAATGTTGTGCATTGATAAAAAGATCAGAGTTAGATGAGGGCATATGATCTCTATGAAAATAATCAGAAAGAATCTAAGAGAAATTAGTATATATCATATTCATTAAACATTCGAATGGATAACTGCGTTTTATAAGAATATTTGCTTAATAGAATTTATTAAAACTTAAGTTTTAGTCTATCAGATACGTGTAAAAGAAAAACAACTATTAGCTCAGAGATTAAAGTAATCTCTGAGCTTTTTTATGCATATCTTAATTTTATATAATAAGGTGATGGTAGCTATTAATTAATGTTAGAAACTTATTTTTGAGATTAAAAAAGAAATATCATTAAAAAATGTTGAATGGCAAAATTAATTGGACAGAATAAAAAAACCATAACAGATTCGTGTAAAATGTTAATAACCACAGAAACCACACAGAGGATTGTTATGAGCTATCAACATTTTACTATAGAAGAACAAAAGCTTCATCAATATTATTTGACACAGAGCCTCTAACTTTTGGAGGTGACTTCAATACTGAACTATTTTATTCGACTACTTAACAGAACGGACTTACCAGGATAAAACTTATTATCTCTGATTCTCATAAGGATTAATATCTGTGATTCGTAAGTTCTTTACCAACACAAATTGAAAAAGATGTCCAGTCCTTTTTGGAGAAAATCCCTCAGTTCAGTCCTAAAAAATAAATAAATATCTTTTGAGAAGCAGAAAAATAATCTTTAGGTTCAGGAATATTGGACTCGCTCGATCAGTTCATACTTTATATCGACCATCTCAAATAGATAAAGGCCTACGGATATTGGAACATGGGTTCGAGAATGCTTTTCAATATATAGTCATCGGAAATGGACATAAACTCTAAAGAACCAACCTTCTTGAACGATTGAGTTAGAGGAAATTCACAGATGAGAAACACCATTCGTGTTTTTCGAAACGCGTTTCAACTATTTGATTAATTGGTGAACTCCTGATGGAACTTTATGACGAATAGTATAATTCTTTAAGAAAATATATTTAGTTAAATCAATGAGAGACTGGTAAAAAATTGTATGAGTATTTTACTTAAGATTATTGACTTGTCTAAAAATGATTATGTTTAATAAAATAGATCACTTAGCAATAAAGGCAATTCTAGTTCTCAATGACGAATAGATTGAAAAGCCAATTCTGTTTACACTTGTTTACTTATTGGGTTTACAGAAAAGTCCTATGCTTTGTAGGCTGAATATTTATAGGTAGATCTTTAAAAAAGTAATTGGATTAATCGTGACCGCTACATCTGATCTGCCAAACAAAGTTCTACTATGTTATATAGTTTGTTCCATTCAGCAGATGGTGATGTGGCTTTACATTATATGAATAATTTTCGTTAGGTTGATAACTGAACCCTAGGGCGTTCTAAGCATCAGAAAGCTGCCGTGGTAGAAGCAACAATTGGACTACTAGGACAAGGTTTACCGCAAACAGTTGGAGTGATTATGTCAGAATTTCATCAAAGACATTTTATAACACTGACTATTTTCTACTATCAGTTATTATACTTAAAGTTTGTATGGAAATGGTGACAAAAATAGCCTATGAAACATTATCATTTGTAAGACATCAAAAATTAGAAAAGCTGGTTATTCTAATTTTTAATAATATTCCTTTAGATGAAGAATTGAGTAAAGTTTTAATGAGAATATTGAGAAATGGTTTGAAGCGAATAATCAGGAATATTAATGTGAGGAAGATGGTAATAACATATTGTCCACATTTCAAATGATTTAAACCCTAAAAATAATATTGGTCAACGGAAAATATATTATAAAAGTAAAAACCATGCCCTGAGATTTTAATTATCCTTATAAATCTTAAATTTATTAATATCTAATAATTCTAAATTAGCAAAAACTAAAGCCCCTAATAGTACTGCCTCGTCACCATTTTCACTTAATTTAATATCAGTATTTTTAATAAACTGATTCCGAATAGGTTCTTTGATATAGTCCACAATTCCAGGTAAAAAATTATAATAATGATTATTGATTATAACAATTGGTGGGTTATAAAAACTAATTAGATTGTTAACTCCAATTCCTAAATAGTATGCTTGTTGTAACAATATATCTTTAACTTTTGATTTTTCTAACTTCCATTCATGTTCGACAACATTTTCTATATCATCATTACTTCTTATTACTTGTTTAATTTGTTCCTCAACTCTTCTGTTTGATGCATATTGTTCTAAACAACCTTGATTGCCGCAAGGGCATTCATGACCATTCGGGATGAGAATCGAATGACCTATTTCTCCTATGTATCCATCATCACCCGTCAATAACTGATTGTTTGATATTATCCCAGCTCCAATTCCAGTACTGACATTAATATTTATTAGGGAAGCATATGACTTTGAGAGTGAGTATTCAGCTAAGGCTGATAAGTTAGCTTCATTATTTATAAAAACAGGGATATTATAAGCATTGGTCAACAGATCATATAAAGCAACTGTATCTAAGCTATCATTCGGTGTAAAAAGAATTTCATTGTTTTTGGTAATTCCATGAACTGCAATAGAGATAGCTTGTATGCCTTTTATTGTATTTATTGGATATGTATAAAATAGATTAATGACTGATTTTATAGCTTGTGAAATATCATCGATATTATTGAACCGTTCAAAAGTTTTAGAATATGAATAAGCAATTTTTCCATCAATAACATA
>JBHWOV010000003.1:0-2804 GCA_043424535.1 Aerococcaceae bacterium | reverse complement strand
AAATAATAATTATATTAAGACTAGAAATATTAATAAAAATATCTTTTTTAAGACAGAGAGTCCATATGGAAATTTAGAAATTACTATTAATTTATCTAAACCGGAAAAAGATCCGAAAGAAATTGCGGCTCAAAAAGAAGTAGTATCTTCAGATTATCCAAAGTGTGTGCTTTGTTTAGAGAATGAAGGGTATAAAGGACACGTTAATCATGCGGCTCGAGAAAACCATCGAGTGATTCGTATGGACATTCAAGATGAAATTTATGGAATGCAATATTCTCCCTATGTCTATTATAATGAGCACAGTATATTTTTAAATGAAGAGCATAAACCGATGGTGGTGGATCAAATAGCAATTGAAAATTTATTTGAAATTATAGATATTTTACCTCATTATTTTGTGGGTTCGAATGCTGATTTGCCAATTGTAGGTGGATCAATATTATCTCACGATCATTATCAAGGGGGATGCTACAAATTTCCTATTGAACAAGCTAAAAAAGTTGAAGAGGTGGAACTCTTTAACCATCCTAATGTAAAGGTTTCTATTATTCAGTGGCCATTAAGTGTGCTCCGGTTATCTTCTGAATATAAAGAAGACTTGATTAAAGCAGTTACACATATTATGGAGACTTGGGAACATTATTCAGATAAAGATTATGATATAATCTCGCATACTGGTGATGTTCGCCATAATACAGTTACACCAATTGCTCGCTTTAGTGAAGGATTATATGAGATGGATGTTGTACTTCGAAACAATCGAACAACTGAAGACTATCCAGATGGTATTTTCCATCCGCATCCAGATGTTCATCATATTAAAAAAGAGAATATTGGTTTAATCGAAGTAATGGGACTTGCTATATTGCCCCCACGGTTAGTTGAAGAATTACAAGAAATTGAAGATTATTTATTAAATAAAAAAGCATTAGATAAAGTTACAAATATTCATCAAGATTGGGCAAAAGAACTCAAGCGATCTTCAGAAACATTTGATGAAGAAAATGTCACTGAATTTATACAACAAAAAGTAGGCGAGAAGTTTACACGAGTTCTCGAAGATGCAGGTATCTATAAGCAAACTGAAGATGGACTAAAAGGCTTTAGAAAATTTGTATATGAATTGAATAAGAATGAATAGGAATATAAAGGAGAAAAGCAAATGGCGAATATCTCACTGAACCACATTTATAAAAAATATGATAATGCAGAAGATTATTCAGTTAAAGATTTTAACTTAGAAATTGAAGACAATGAATTTATTGTTTTTGTCGGACCTTCAGGTTGCGGAAAATCAACGACACTCCGAATGGTTGCAGGACTTGAAGAAATTACCGAAGGTGAGCTGTTGATTGAGGATGTTATGATGAACGATGTTGCTCCCAAAGATAGAGATATTGCGATGGTTTTCCAGAACTATGCATTATATCCTCACATGACAGTATTTGATAATATGGCATTTGGATTAAAACTACGAAAAATGCCTAAAGACGAAATTAAAGAGCGTGTAGAAGATGCTGCGGAATTATTAGGATTATCAGACTTACTTGATCGTAAACCGGCTGCACTTTCTGGTGGTCAAAGACAACGTGTTGCTTTAGGTCGAGCTGTTGTACGCGATCCAAAAGTTTTCTTAATGGATGAGCCTCTTTCAAACCTTGATGCAAAGTTACGTGTGCATATGCGTACTGAAATAGCAAAATTACATGAGCGTTTAAAGACCACCATGATTTATGTTACCCATGATCAGACAGAAGCGATGACCCTGGCGGACCGTATTGTTATTATGGATGCAGGTATTATTCAACAAGTAGGTTCACCATTTGAAGTATATAATTCACCAGATAATGCATTTGTCGCCAGTTTTATAGGCTCTCCAGCCATGAATTTAATTGAGGTTCGTTATGAAAATGGTCGAATTACGGATGGTGGTGCTTTAGACATTGCGGTTACTGAACCCGCTCGAAAGAGTTTAGATGAGAATGGATATAACGGAAAAGAAATTATTTTTGGGATTCGTCCAGAAGATATTCAAGCGGAACAAGTTGCTCTTGATGTCTCGCCAGAAAGCATTGTGAATCCTGTTATCTCAGTTTCTGAGCTTACAGGGGCAGAATCTATTTTATACTTGAATTTAGAGGCGACAGAAATGGTAGCAGTAGTTGATGCTAGAGATTACCATGAACCTGGTACAACAATTGAAGTGGCCCTGAATATGAACAAGGCTCATTTCTTTGATGTCGAAACAGGTAACACCATTCGTAAAAAAGCTGCTCAATCAGCCGCAAGCATGACTATTTAAAGTAAAATATTTACTCCTCTATTTACCTAATGATACCTTCCAAAATCGTTAGGTAAAGACTTTATTTGTCATTGATTGTGACTTAATTGAATAAAAATACTCCTACAACATTTTAATCGTTGCAGGAGTATTTATTTTTTATTGATATTTGCCTAGAACATACTTTTCTATTTTCGCTTTTTCTAAATATTCAATCGGTGCTAGGAAAGTCACTGTCACGACTCCAGGGTTTCTTCCGATATCAATAGAACCTGTAATTGTTGAGCGGTTCATTATTTCGTCGACTGAGACATTGAATAATTTTGCAGCTCGTTCTAGTCCATTTACTGTGGCTTCATTAAGGTTTGGTCCTGTACCAATAAAGGATATAGGATAGCTTTCTTCTAATTGCACGCCCCCGTAAAGCTGACTAATTTTCTCGCTTTCTTTTCTTTCATCAGCTGTGATGGGTTTAGCTAAGTAAGGCAGATCATCTTCATTTGGTAAGAGAATAGGTCCT
>JBHWOV010000002.1:0-5863 GCA_043424535.1 Aerococcaceae bacterium | reverse complement strand
GCCTTCGCATATAATAGATATTAAAGAAAGCGTTTACATAATATAATTGAAGTGAATTAAAATTGAGGGGTGTATTGCATGCTAGATATGCGCGTAGAAAAAATTTATCCCAATAATAAAATTGCAATGAAAAAAGTTGATCAACTTCTAGCAGACCAAGGTATTAAACGTGACAAAAACTTGGACTATACATGTGGTATTTATGATCATCATCGTGAATTAATTGCGACTGGAAGTACTTTCCAAAATACACTTCGTTGCATGGCAGTGAGCGAGGCTTATCAAGGTGAAGGATTAATGAATATCATTGTGACACATTTATTAAAGTATTTGAATGATCGAGGTTATGATCATATTTTTCTCTATACAAAGAACACCGCGAGTCATTTATTCAGTCAATTAGGGTTTGAAGAAATCATAGCAATCGATAATCACCTATACTTTTTAGAAAACAAGAAGAATGGATTTTCTAATTATTTAAATTCTTTAATTAAAGAAAGCAGTGATGGTAAAGAGATAGCGGCGATTGTGATGAACGCGAATCCTTTTTCTTTAGGACATCAATATTTGATTGAGACCGCTGCTAAGGAAAATGATTGGGTTCATGTTTTTTTATTAGAAGAAGATGCTAGTTTCTTTCCTTATCAAGTTCGTCGAAAATTGGTGGAAGAGGGAATAAAACACTTAAATAATGTAACGATTCAACCAACAAGCCATTATATTATTAGTCAAGCAACCTTTCCTAGCTATTTTCAAAAGGATGAAGAAAGTGTTATTGATGGTCACGCTTTATTGGATGCTGCATTGTTTGTCAAAATTGCTCAACATTTAAATATTACTAAAAGATATGTCGGGGAAGAACCATATAGTGAAATGACGCAACGTTATAACCAAATGATGAAACGAGCTTTTGAAGAGACGCCCATTCAATTAATAGTCCTTCAACGAAAAGAAATCAATGAAGAAATAATTAGTGGTTCAAAAATTAGGCAAGCTATCACGGAGAATAAGTGGGAATTGATAGAAAAATTTGTGCCAAAAACGACGTTTGAGTTTCTTCAAACTCAAGAAGCTCAACCGATCATAGAATCATTGAAAAATAGTGAAGACGTTATTCATCACTAAAATACAAGAAAAAGTTAAATAATATTAATTTATAGGAGGGGTCGTATGATCATTAATGAAAAAGCGATAGCGGGAAGCCTGGAGTCAAGTGATGTGTTAGTTACTGTAGAGCCAAATCATTCAGGCATTGAGATTGAGATTGAAAGTACGGTTTTTGAACAATATGGAGATGATATTCAAAATACAGCTGAAAAAGTATTAGAAGCATTAGATGTCAAGGATGCACTTTTAACAATTAATGATATGGGGGCATTAGACTGTACGATTAAAGCTCGTATTCAGACAGCAGTATTAAGAGCAAGTGACACAGTAGAAAAAATTGACTGGGGAGGAGCCATTTCATGATAAAAGATCGTTTGAGAAGAACAATGATATTTTTGAATGCTCAAAGAGCATCATTAGTTAAAGATGCATTTGTATATCAACCAGATTGTGTAATTTTTGATTTAGAGGATGCCGTTGCTGAACGTGAAAAAGATTCTGCGCGTATTCAATTATTTCATACTTTAAGAGAAATCGATTATCAAGATGTCGAACGATGGGTTCGTATTAATGCTCTAGACACGGATTTGTACGAAGAAGATATTCGAGCAGCGGTTGCTGGGGGAGCGGATGGTATTCGTCTACCTAAGACAGAAACCGTTCAAGATGTCGAATTAGTTGAGCAATTAGTAGAAAAAGCTGAGCGTGAATTCGGTAGAGAGGTTGGTTCAACGATGTTGATGGCAGCATTGGAATCTCCTTTAGCCATTATCAATGCCTTTGATATTGCGCGAAGTAGTCAGCGCATGATGGGGATGGCACTCAGCGCCGGTGATTTCACAAGAACCATGCATTCGAAGCGTACTGATCAAGGGAGTGAACTCTTTGTTGCACGCTCCATGTTATTAATGGCAGCTCGAGCAGCAGGGATTATGGCGTTCGATACGGTTTATACAGATGTTAATAACGAACAAGCTTTTAAAGAAGAAGTTGAATTTATCAGAGACTTAGGATTTGATGGAAAATCTTTAATTAGCCCGAAACAAATTCAAGTGGTCCATGATGCGTATACTCCAAGTGAATCTGAAGTAGAACATGCGATTAATGTCATTGAAGCGATTAAAGAAAATGAAAAAGCAGGAATTGGTGTTTTAGTCGTTAATGGACAAATGGTAGATATTGCACATGTAGAGAGTGCAGAGCGAACGATCAAATTAGCCAAAGCTTCTGGTTTATATGAGGAGGTTTTATAATGAAAAATAAAGTAGGGCGTGATATTCCAGATAAATTTTTAGTTGATGGTCTCGAAGTTTTTCAAGGTATTCATTATCGTGATGGTTATGAATACACGAAAGCTGCACCAACCGTTAAAGCTTATGTGAAACCTCAGAAAGATAAATTAGTGGAAAATATTCGAGAAGCAATTATTCAGTCTGAATTAAAAGACGGCATGACCATCTCATTCCATCATCATTTTAGAAATGGTGATTATATTGTAAATATGGTATTAAAAGAAATTCATGCACTTGGTATTAAAGATTTGACAGTCTGTGCATCGAGTTTAAATGATGCTCATAATTATATTGTTGATTGTATTGAAGATGGAACAGTTACCGGTATTTCTACGAGCGGTATTCGTGATGAAGTTGGAGAAGCTGTTTCAGCAGGTAAATTAAAAAATCCTGCGATTATCCGGTCTCATGGTGGAAGAGCACGTGCAATCGAAGATGGTAGTGTGAAAATTGATGTAGCATTTATTGGGGCTCCGACAAGTGATGTACATGGTAATGCTAGAGGTGTAGGTGGTAAATCAGATAGTGGGGTATTAAGCTATGTCCATGGTGATTCGCGGTATGCAAATAGAGTAGTTATCATTACTGATACATTAGTCGAAACACCGAATTTCCCGGCTAGTATTCAAGGGATAGACGTTGATTTTGTCGTTAAAGTTGATAAAATTGGTGATCCTAATAAAATCAGTTCAAATATATTAAAATTAACTACCGATACTAGACAATTAATGATTGCTGAAAATGCTGCAAAATGTATGTATCATTCTGGTTATTTTAAAGACGGCTTTACATTCCAAACAGGTGGAGGCGGTCCTTCCTTAGCGACAACATTATATTTAAAAAAATATATGGATCAAGAAAATATTAAAGCGAGTTGGGCTATGGGAGGGATCACAGAACCGATTGTGAAACTTCATCGTGAGGGGTATATTGGGAAATTAATCGATGATCAAGCATTTGATATAGCTTCAATCGAATCAATTACATTAGATCCTGATCATTATGAAATTAGCGCCTCTCAATACGCTAATCCATTTAATAAAGGGGCTTTCGTAAATCAATTAGACTTTGTTATATTAGGTGCTTTAGAGATTGACCTCGATTTCAATGTCAATGTTGTTCAAGGGTCTACTGGTATTTTACAAGGTGCACCAGGGGGACATCCAGATACAGCTGCTGGAGCGAGTGTGACCATTATTGTATCACCTCTTATCCGTAGCCGTTTAGCGACTGTCCGTGATGAATTGACATCTGTTACAACACCAGGCGAATCGATTGATATTTTAGTTACAGATTATGGTGTCGCTGTGAATCCCTTACGCCAAGATTTATTAGAAGCCTTTAAAGAAACCGATATTCCATTAAAAACAATTGAAGAATTAAGAGATTTAGGATATCAATATGCTGGTAAACCTAAGGAAATTGAATTTGACGATCAGGTGGTCGCTTTAATTGAATACCGCGATGGCACAATTATCGATGTCGTTCGTAAACCTAAAAATCTAAAATAATATAGTTTTCAACCATAAATTAACTCTAAATACAAATAACGTCCAACTTTCATAGTTGGACGTTTTTCTTAATCTTATTTAACTTGTACTTTTACATCGGTTGGGATGGTTTCTTTTGCTTCTGCTGGTGTTTCGATTGAACCGAATGGCATTTCCGCAACTAATGCATAGTTATCAGGTAAATCTAATAATTCTTTGATTGATTTGTCATGACCTTGTTCATAGCCAATGTTGAAATGTTGTAAGGTAGCACCTAAACCTAACTCAGTCAAACCTAACCAAGTAGCGTATTGGTGATTGGCATTATTATGTTGGCTGTAAGTTTCGCGTGTCGCATCTGAAGTAGGCATTGCTTGAACAGCTTCTTGATCTTCGAAGAATAAAACCGTTCCTAATCCTTGTTTAGCACCTGCAATAACTCCGCCCATTGTTTCCCACATTTCGTCAGAAAGTACTTTAGATTGAACATCATGGATTTCATCCCATAATGCTTCATGTTTGTCACCAAATACTAAGACTAGACGACTTGTTTGGCTATGAGAAGCAGTTGGAACCCATTGAGTAAGTTCACGTAAATATTCTGTCACTTCCTCAGGTGTGCGGTCAGTATTGCGACCAATATGGTAAGTAGAGTGACGTTTAGCGACTAAATCTTGAAAATTTGACATAAAAAAGACCTCCTAAAAATTAGTTCTAATTCAAGATAACTGATATTTTAAGATAAAGCAAATTTTATACTCTGGCATGGGTGAGTAATAAAATATAATAATATGAGATGATTATTAGTGTTTTTTAAAATAATGTATTTATTCTCATTAAATTATTGTGAATCACCTGTAATGTTATATAATTAAAGATAGTAAAGTCGCGTCACTATTGTTTTTGAAGGAGGAATTAAAATGAAGAAAGATCCAAATTGTGGCTATTGTCAAAAAGGGGATTTGTTGAATGCTTTTGGTTATGAAGTCGGTGAATTAGACGTTTCAACCGTAATCTTGTTCCGCGAACAAAGTCATCCAGGGCGTGTCATTGTCGCATACAAAGATCATGTCAGTGAAATGGTGGACATTAGCGACGCTGAAAGAGATTTATACTTTAAAGAAGTTAATCAGGTTGCAGAAGTGCTCCATAAATTATATCAACCAGATAAAGTGAATTATGGTGCTTATGGTGATGGTGGTTCCCATCTTCATTTCCATCTCGTGCCGAAATATGAAGGTGAATTTGAATGGGGCACACCATTTGCGATGAATCCGGATCAAAAATATTTAGAAGAAGATGAGTATGAAGCAATGGCTACCGATATTCGCAAAGAATTAGGTATTGTCAAATAATGGATAGAGTATTAATAAGCCAATGGTTCTATTTCATGAATCATTGGTTTTTATATTAAAATTAAATTAGAAAACTCCTTGACCAATCGTGGACCAGGCCGTCAACAAGCAGGAAGATATCTATAATTTCCTGGCCATGCTGAAAAAATATTCCGATCTGAACAGTGAAGAAATCTCTGCCATGCGTGAGGATTTCCGGCAGGGACGTTCCGGCGCAAGAATCGTGCGTCTGGGCAGCGTGAAGTATTATCTGCTTTATGAACCGGCCGGGATTCAAGACTGGGTCATGCTTGGCATCGTGCCCGCAGGTGTGGTCAATGCCAGCATAAACAATCTCCAATCAACCACCGTCATGCTGATGATAGGAATCGGAATGTGCTTGTTCCTGGTGGTTATCACATGGATCATCCGGGAAAACAGACTGAAGCTGAGACAGAAGGACAGCGCGCTGCTTGCCCGGGATGAGCTTTTCTCCAGGCTGTCCGACAATGTGGACGATATTTTCCTGATGCTGGATATCAGGACCAAAAAGGTGGAATATATCAGTCCCAACATTCAGAAGATCCTGGGCATTTCTCCCGCGGATGTGCAGAAGGATGTCCAGGTTCTGCGCCATGCG
>JBHWOV010000001.1:0-6157 GCA_043424535.1 Aerococcaceae bacterium | reverse complement strand
GCCTATCGCTATCTAATATATTTATCAAATTCAAGATTCGCGAAGCTTATTCAATCTAATATTTTTTGAGAAACAATTATCTTTCTATTAAAGCTCAATTATGACGAAGTTCTAATCATACAAATTAAAATATCGTTATTTATGATATTTGATAAACTTGTCTTTCTGTATGGAGAAAGTTTTGTGAATATCATCATAGGACGAAGCATGGACTGACGCACATCAAACTCTTGGCGCTTCAGCGCTTAGAGTTTGAGTAGACAGCCAATTCCCGAGACCTTGGCTCGGGAAGGTGCCCTATGATGATCATGAACAAAAACTTTCGCAATACAGAAAAATGCTCATTCACATCGTACAATATAGAAATAAAAAAGAACAGTTCGGATGAACTGTTCTTGACTGCTGATTAAAATCCGCGTTCTTTGATACGTGCTGCTTTCCCTGAAAGATTGCGAATATAGTAAAGTTTCGCACGACGTACTTTACCTTTACGGATAACTTCTAATTTAGCTACACGTGGTGAATGTACTGGGAAAGTACGCTCTACACCAACACCACTAGACATTTTACGGACAGTGTATGTTTCACTGATTCCTTGTCCACGACGCTTGATAACTAAACCTTCGAATAATTGAACACGCTCACGTTCCCCTTCAACGATCAAAGCATGAACACGAACAGTATCCCCAGGACGGAATTCTGGAATGTCATCACGTAGTTGACTATTAGTAACTTTTTCAATTAATGGATTAATACTCATTAATAACTCTCCTTTTTCACTAATACTCTTAACTAACTCAGTAGCCAGCGGAATATCGTAATCTTTGGTCTCTCGACCACTTATCTATTATACTTTAACTTCTAAATTTGTAAAGTCTTTATCGCAAAAAAATTAATTTTGTTCGCTTAACCATTCTTTTTCAGCCTCAGTCAGTTCAGCTGTTTCAAGTAAATCTGGTCGTCTGCGTAAGGTATTTAATAAAGATTGTTCTCTGCGCCATGCTTCAATTTTAGCATGATTACCACTCAATAATACATCAGGCACTTCGAGCCCTCGAAATTCGCGCGGTCGCGTATATTGAGGATATTCCAGTAAGGATTCAGAATAAGATTCTTGGACAATCGACGCATCATTGCCTACAACTTCAGGAATGAGTCGCACCGTCGCATCAATCATCACCATCGCCGGTAATTCACCATTCGTCAGCACATAATCACCAACCGATACTTCATCAGTCACGAATTCTCGAATGCGTTGATCAAATCCTTCATAATGACCACAAATAAATATCAACTGGTCTTCATGAGACCATTCCGTAGCCATTTCTTGGGTAAAAGAAACGCCGGTTGGATCGACTAAAATAGTACGCACATTGGCTGATTTCTGGATGGCTTCCAATTGTTCGACAATGGGCTCCACCCGCAATAACATCCCTGCCCCGCCACCATAAGGATAGTCATCGACATGTCCATGCTTATTGACGGCATATTCTCTAAAATTATGCGTCGCAAATTTTAAATGGCCCTGATCTTGGGCATTTTTCATGATTGAATATTCAAGAGGCGCAAACATTTCCGGAAATAAAGTTAATACATCAATCTGCATCATCAATCAATCCTTCCATTAATTCGATCAATACAGTTTGATTATCTAAATTTACTTCTTTGACAATATCGTCGATATAAGGGATGAGTGCATCCTTCATCTTTGGTTCATGGCGTTGAACAACCCAAACATCATTAGGCCCCAATGGTAATATTTCTTTAATTTTACCTAAATATTTCCCTTCGGTGGTATGAACTTCTAAACCAATAATTTGGTGATGATAATATTCATCTGTTGGCAAAGTTTCTTGATCTTCTGCTAAAATAGCGAGCCATGCGCCTTTGAAGGGTTCTACTTGATTAATATTATTAAATTCTTCTAGGCTGATGATATATGTGCCTTTTTGTTGTCTGGCATGTTTAACAGTCACGCGTGCTTCTTCATTTCCATTGCGAATAATGAATAATTCCGTGCCACGTTCAAAGCGTTCTTCAGGAAAATCTGTTTCCGCGATGACTTTAATTTCTCCTTGAATCCCAAAAGTATTCACAATTCTAGCGATACGTATATACATTATGCACCTTACTCCCCTTTTTATAATGAAAATAAAAAAGGAACATATTCAGTCCTATCATTAGGCTGAATCGTCCCCTTACATTATTCTTCGTTATCATCATTGACGATAATTTTAGTTCGCTTGTCACTTGCGTTACGAATACTATAAATAATTGTTCGAATCGAGCGAATCACTCGACCTTTACGTCCAATGACTCGACCAATATCTTCTGGATTTAAATGGATGTGATATTCAATAAAATCATCCGTCTCTTCGACTTTAATTTCCAGTTGATCTGGGAACTGAATCAATGGTTGAATAATTGTTGTCAATAGCGTTTCAATATTAGGCATTTATCTGACCTCATTTATAATCCTTTGAAACAAAATTATTTTGTATGTTTCGCTTCGTGATGTTTTTGCATAATACCTTTTGAAGATAATAAGTTACGTACAGTATCTGATGGTTGTGCACCATTTGATAACCATTTAAGTGCTAACTCTTCATCGATTTCAAGTTGTTTTGGTTCAGAAACTGGATTATATGTTCCGATTTGTTCGATAATACGTCCATCACGTGCTGCACGTGAGTCTGCCGCAACAATACGGTAAAATGGATTACGTTTTGAACCCATACGTTTCATGCGTAATTTAACTGCCATTAATAAGTCACCTCCATAATTTTTTGACTGTTGCTATATTATCATGTGTTCAAAACTTTGTAAAGGGAAAAACCTTTACAAAGTTATTTTTAATTGTTTTTTAATGATTCTATTAAAAATCCACAGTCTAATACTATAAACTGTGGATCTCTTATCAGACAATGCTTAGCGGCGACGCATTTTTTTGAGACGTCGACGTAATTCTTTGTCTTGTTGTTCTTTTTTCATTTGTTCAGGGGACTTCATTTTCTTCATGCCTTGCCCACCAGGCATTCCTGGCATGCCTCCTTGCATTTGTTGCATTTTGTTCATCATTTTATTCATATTGCCCATGCGACCATTGGACATTTGACTCATCATTTCTCTCGTTTGGTTGAATTGTTTGATTAATTGATTCACCATCTGTAAATCTGTCCCAGATCCTCCCGCAATCCGACGACGACGACTTTGTGAGATGACATCGGGATTTTCTCGTTCATAAGGTGTCATTGAGGATACGATCGCACGGACGCGATTCATATCTTTTTCGTCAACTTCCAATTCATCCAATCCTGGAATTTTATTCATGCCAGGAACTAATTTTAAGATGTCTTTGATCGATCCCATCTTATTGACTTGATCCATTTGACTAATAAAGTCATTGAAATCGAAGCTGGCATCTTTAATTTTAGCTGCCATTTCTTCGGCTTCTTTTTCGTCAAATTCTCGTTGGGCCTTTTCGATTAATGTCATCATATCGCCCATGCCGAGGATACGACTAGACATCCGGTCAGGATAGAAGACTTCTAAGGCGTCTAACTTCTCACCTTGCCCGGTAAATTTAATCGGTGTATCGATGACCGAACGAATAGACAGTGCGGCACCCCCACGCGTGTCACCATCTAATTTGGTAATGACAACCCCTGTTACATCGAGTGATTCATTGAATGCTTCAGCAACATTGACCGCATCTTGACCAGTCATCGCATCCACTGTCAGAAGAATTTCATGAGGATTAACAGCCGCTTTAATTTGACGTAATTCAGACATTAACTCTTCGTTGACATGTAAACGCCCCGCCGTATCAATAATGACTACTTCATTGCCATTAATACGTGCTTGTTCTAAGGCGCGTTTTGAAATATCAACCGGGCTTTTACCAGTGCCTTCTTCATAGACATCAAAATTTAATTGTTTACCAATCGTTTTTAATTGATCAATGGCAGCTGGACGATAAATGTCGCCAGCAACGAGTAATGGGCGTTTTTTCCCTAATTCTTTCGTTACATAATTGGCTAATTTACCAACCGTCGTTGTCTTACCTGCCCCTTGTAAACCAACCATCATGATGATTGTCGGTGGTTGTTGACTAATATTTAAGTCAACTTGTTCGCCACCCATCAATTCAGTTAATTCTTCATCAACAATTTTTACAACTTGTTGGGCTGGAGATAGTGATTCTAATACGTCTGAGCCTAGGGCTCTTTCATTAACTCGTTTAACAAATTTTTTAACGACTTGGAAATTGACGTCCGCTTCTAATAAAGCTAAACGAATTTCACGCATCATTTGACGTAAGTCGGCTTCTGTAATCTTACCGCCCTTACTTGCATTACTTATTGCGCCTTGGAGGCGTTCTGATAGTCCTTCAAATGCCATAAATACACCCCTATAATTCTTCCAATTTTTGAACGATTTTTAGCTGTTCAGTGCTTAATTGCGTTTCTTTTAAATCATTAAGATATTGATATTTTAATTTTCTATTTGTATTCAATTGAATAATTGATTCATAATATTCTAATGCTTCTTCACCGCGGCGAATCGTATCATGGACTCCTTGCCGGCTGATATCATAATGTTCAGCAATTTCAGCCAATGTAAAATCCTCTTCATAATACAATGCCAACATTTCTTGTTGTTTCGTCGTCAGTAAAT
The DNA here is from genome assembly GCA_043424535.1 of Aerococcaceae bacterium. GTDB lineage: Bacteria > Bacillota > Bacilli > Lactobacillales > Aerococcaceae > DSM-111022. The sequence goes on along the minus strand of JBHWOV010000001.1, from coordinate 1,480 downwards.
CTTGATAACAATCAAAGAGTTCATTCATTAGTAATGTTTTTTCAAGTGACATGATTACCTCTATTCTGGAAAATCGATATAATCCGCTAGTCGATTCGCTAAATCTATCGGCGTCACATGCTCAAGTACTTCCGCTAATACATGCACTTCTTCATCGGTATATTTTAACTTTTGTGATAAAAAATATTCCCAAATCAAATGCTTACGGATTAATTCTTCCGCTAATTTTGTCCCTTTCGCTGTCAATTTAACGCCACGATAAGGTACATAATCTACTAAATCCTGTGTTTGTAGACGGTGCATCATCTCACTCACTGATGGTGGAGCTAAATTAAGGCCTTGTGAAATCCGTTTGTTATCCACAAAATCACCATCATTGTTTTCATAAATAAATTTTATATAATCTTCTTGACTTTGTGACACCTGATTTCCTCCTCGCATCAGTCATAATCTACATTTTATCATGTTTTATAAGAATGAACAAATACCTATCATTTAAATAGAAAAAACAAGTATCTGTAACGATAACTTGTTTAATAGGGTTTATGAAATTTCGACTTCTTTTTTATTCTTTTACGCTTTCCCTTAGCATCTTCGTCTGGGAAATTAATAATATTGTCCTGATTTAGCTGACCGGATGGTCCATTCAGCTTATCTCTGTTCGTGTCTTGTTTTAAAAATAAATAGGTTGAATCAAAATAAAATTGGATCATTTCTGAACCACTAATTAATGGATATAAATATAACAATGATTCATAAAAAACATTATCATCATGCTGATGAATCATTTTTTCGATTCTTTTATTGGATACATTCCCTGATATAAATAGTGTCTCCATTTCTTTAGGATAAATATGCATCAATTGTTGAAAGATTTCAAAACTCAATGATTCATTTTGAACTAATACTGCCGCAATAAAGGTTGGTAGTAGATACCATGAATTTGTTTGTTGAGCGACGGCTGAATGATATGCCTCAATCACTTTGTCATAATCGCCGATAAAAACATCACAAATCATCAGTAATGCCTGAATATGTTCTTCTTCTCTTGAAGAAGCTGACTTCAAACTCAGCAAAACTTGTTTGGCTTTGGGGTACAAGCAATTCTGCATATATAATTCTGCCAAATAAATATTTAAATCATTAAATGAATAAACTGAAAATTTAAAATAGCGCGCTGTGGGGTCTTTCTCTATTAATTTTCTTACGCGTTTCAATTCATTTTGAATATAGATAATCTTTTCATACATATTATCTTTTTTTACATAGCGCATCGCTTCAAAATTATTTGGCCAATATTCAAGTGCTTTCGTTATTAAACGTTGACGATGATCAGAATCATCCGAGGAATGCGCCCGTTCTGTCAATTCGATCGATTTCATCACATTCGATAGTTCAACGGGAGAGATTTCTTCTTCTTCAAAGATTAAGAAACACTCGAATTGACATGGACGATTCGGTGACATATCAGCCCAATTAT